>JASHTQ010000337.1 GCA_030040475.1 Streptosporangiaceae bacterium | reverse complement strand
GACGGCCTGCGCGCCGCCGCCGTGCACACCGACACCCACCCCGGCTTCATGACCGACTGGCAGCAGCCGCTGATGGTGCTGTTCACCCAGGCCGAGGGGATGTCCGTGCTGCACGAGACGGTGTTCGAGAACCGCCTTGTCTACGTCCCCGCGCTGCAGAAGATGGGCTGCGAGATCGAGGTCTTCGCGGCCTGCCTGGGCGGCCCGGCGTGCCGTTTCCACGACACGAACGCGGTGCATTCGGCCGTCATCAGGGGCGTGTCCAAGCTGCAGGGCGCCGAGGTCACGCTGCCTGACGTCCGGGCCGGCTTCTCCGCCGTGCTGGCCGCGGCGGTCGCCGGGCAGCCGTCCGCGCTGCACGGCATCCACCACATCGAGCGCGGCTACCATCGCCCCTTCGACCAGTTCGCCTCGCTCGGGCTGACGATCAGGCGCGGCTGACCGCCGCCGTCCCTCCGGGTTTTATCCGGAACCTCCTGGCTAGGCTCTTGGCATGACGACGGCTTTCGTGCTGGGCGGCGGGGGGCTGCTCGGAGCGCATGAGGTCGGGATGCTCAGGGCGCTTTCCGAGGCGGGCATCGTTCCTGACCTGGTGGTGGGGACCTCGGTCGGGGCGATCAACGGGGCGTTCGTGGCGGCCGATCCGGCCGGCGCGGCGCGGCGGCTCGGCCAGATGTGGCAGGGAGACGAGCTGCGGCTGGCGTTCAGCGAGAACGTGTGGGGGCGGGCGGCGCGGCTGGTGCGGTCGGGGACGCACCTGCACTCGCTCGAGCCGCTGCGCCGGCTGCTGGAAAGCGCGCTGCCCGGGGACGACTTCGCCGACCTGGAGCTGCCGTTTCAGTGCGTGGCGGCGGGGATCGAGACGGCCAGCGCTCGGTGGTTCAGCAGCGGGGCGCTGGTGCCCGCGGTGATGGCCTCGTGCGCGGTGCCCGGGCTGCTGCCGCCGGTCGAGGTCGACGGGGGGCATTACTTCGACGGGGGGCTTGTCGACTCGATCCCGGTCGGGCGGGCGGTGGCGCTGGGCGCCGACAGCGTCTACGTGCTGCAGGTGGGGCGGATCGAGAGCCCGCTCGAGGTGCCGACCCGGCCGTGGGAGGTGGGGCTCGTCGCCTTCGAGATCGCCCGCAGGCACCGGTTCCACGAGGAGATGTCCGCGCTTCCCGACGGCGTCCGCGTGCACGTCCTGCCGACCGGCGGCGACCGGCTCCCGCCGGGATTGTCGCAGTTCCGCTACCGTGACCGGGCCAGGGTCGGGCAGAGTATCGAGCGTGCTTACACGGCGTCCGCGACCTATCTCGCCGCGCTGGCCAGGAACTAAGCAGCGGGGCCTTGATGCTCCCGCCTAGGGTGATCCGCAGGCTGGTGCTTGCGCCGCTTGTGGTCGCGATCGCGATCGCCCTGGTCGTGCTCTCGCCGCTGCTCGCGCTGGTCGCGGTGCTGTTCACGGTGCTTTTCGGGGTGCTGGGGCGGGCACGGACGGGCCGGATGCGCGGATTGCGGGTGCTTGGCTTCGCGCTGGTCTGGCTGGTCGCGGAGAGCGTGGCACTGGTGGTGTTGCTGGGACTGTGGATCGCCAGCGGGTTCGGCGGCCGGCTGCGCACCGATTCCTACCAGAGCCGCCACTACGCGGTCATGCGGTGGTTCCTCGACTCGCTGTACCGGGGTGCGGAGCGGACGTTCGGGCTGCGGGTTATCGTCGACGAGCCCGAGCTCACCGCGCAGGAGCGGCTGGCCAGGCTCGGCCGCCCCATCATCGTGCTGTCCAGGCACGCCGGGCCCGGCGATTCGCTGCTGCTCGTGCACCAGCTGCTGAGCGTCTACCGCCGGCGCCCGCGGGTGATCATGAAGGCCGCGCTGCAGTTCGACCCCAGCGTCGACGTGGTGGCCAACCGGGTGCCGAACGTCTTCATCAAGCGCCGGCAGGCCGGCGAGCGGATCTACACCGAGCAGATCGAGCGGCTGGCCCGCGGGCTTGACCGGGAGGGCGCGCTGGTGATCTTCCCCGAGGGCGGGAACTGGACGCCGGGCCGCTGGCGCCGCGGCATCCGGCGGCTGGAACGCCAGGGCCGCCGTGACCTGGCCGCCCGGGCGAGGGACATGCCGAACCTGCTCCCGCCGCATCCGGGCGGCGCGCTGGCCGCCATCGCGGCCTGCCCGGACGCTGACGTGATCTTCGTCGCGCACGCCGGCCTGGACGCCCTGGTCAGCGCCCGCGACGTCTGGCGCAGCCTGGCGGCCGACCAGGTCGTGCGGGCCCGGTGGTGGCGGGTGCCGTTCGACGAGGTGCCCCGCTCGGCCGATCACGAGGCCCAGCTGCAGTGGCTCTACCAGTGGTGGGAGCGCATCGACGCCTGGATCACCGATAACCGCCCATAGGTCCCTTATCACTGCCATTCCCGTGGTACCCGCGTGCCGCTTTTTGCCTGCCGCGCTTCGCGCGATGTTATGATTCACGCCTCAGGCCTGGCCAAATAGAAAATGCCGCAAGCCGCGTTCGGCTGCGTCATCCACTCACGATCCGAGACATTGGGCCCGGAGCGGGCATAATGATGCAGTTCGCCGAGCTTGAGGCGCTGGAAACGCTGGCCGTGGCGCAGCCACTGACGGCTGCCAGCGCCGGAACGCTGGTCCGCCGCGGGCCGGCCGAGCGGCGCCGGTCTGGGCTTGCCAAGGCGATCGGGGACGTCCTCGCGATTCCGTGGCCGCTATTTGCCGTTCTTTCCATCCAGGCGATCTTGTCAGTCCGGCTTATCTGGTCGAACACCGCATTCCTCGATGAGGCGACATATATCTGGGCCGGCCGGATTGAATTGTGGCACCTGGCTAACGGGATGCCCGTCCCGCCTTATGCCACCTACTTTTCCGGCGCACCGGTCATCTACCCGCCGCTCGCCGGGCTCGCCGACATCGTCGGCGGCCTGGCCGCCGCGCGCCTGCTGTCGCTGGCCTTCATGCTCGGCGCGACCTGCCTGCTGTGGGGGTCCGCCAGGAGGCTGTTCGGGCGGCGCGCGGCCCTCGGCGCCGTGGCGGCGTTTGCCTCGATCGGGTCGACGCAGTACCTCGGGTCGCTGGCCACCTTCGACGCGATGGCGCTGTTCCTGCTCGCGCTGTCGGCGTGGCTGGTGATCGTGGCCAGGGACCGGCCCGATTCCACCTGGCTGCTGATGGCCGCGGCAGGCACGCTGGCGCTGGCCAACGCGACCAAGTACGCGACCGGCTTGTTCGATCCCGTCGTGATCGGCCTCGCCATCCTGATCTCGCCGCACGGCATCAAGGCGGGCATCGGGCGCGGCGGCATGATCCTGGGCTGCACGATCGGGCTGGTCGGCGGGATGCTGGCCGTGGCCGGATCGTGGTACGCGGCGGGCCTTGAGTACACGACGCTCTCCCGGCCGGCCGGCAGCCAGTCCCCGTTGCTCGTCCTGGCGGACTCGGCGAAGTGGATCGGCCTGGTGCTGGCCGCCGCGGCGGCCGCCGTCGCCGTCGCGTGGCGCCGAGACCGCACGCTCACCATGGTCACCGCGCTGCTCGCGACGGCCGGGCTGCTCGCCCCGCTGAACCAGGCCCGCATCCACACGATGGTGTCGCTGGACAAGCATGTCGACTTCGGCGCCTGGTTCACCTGCATCGCGGCCGGCTATGCGATCGCCGCGGTCACGACGGCCGGGCGGCGCAGGTGGGTGCACATCGCCTCGGCCCTGCTGGCGTCGACCGCGGTGATCTACCCGCTCGGCGGGATCGGCCGCGCCCAGGCGTATGACTTCATGCACGCCTGGCCGAACACCACCCAGGTCTCCACCGAGTTGCTCCGGCTGACCCGGATCTATCCGGGGACGGTGCTGGCCGAGGACTACGTGGTGCCCGGTTACTACCTGGAGAGCCAGATACCGTGGCAGGACTGGGCGAGCACCTGGTACTTCCTGTACCGGGCGCCGGGCGCGCGCCGCTGCATAGGCGGCGTCGCGTCGTCCTCGACCGGCGGGTCGGCGTCGGCTTCCGCCGTGGCCACGGCGTTCGCCGAGGCGATCGCGCACCGGTACTTCGCCCTCATCGTGCTTGACTTCGGTGACACGTACCGCGTCGACCAGGCCATCGCGGGCGCCATCGCCCGGTACCGGACCTATCACGTCATCGCCGAGCTACCGTACTCCAGCGTCACCGGGACGGGCCGGTTCACCGTCTGGGCGCCGACTCCGGCCGCCGGGAAGGCCGCTCGTGGCAGCGGTTGCTGACCGCGGACGCCATCGCCGGCCGCCGGCCGGCCCGCCGCTTCCCGCCGTACCGGACGACGACGAGAAGGCGTGCTACGCCGACCGGAACACGGCGCTGATCCTGCGCGCGTCGCTGGCCAGCTTCGGGGCGCTGCTGATAAGCCAGTCGCGGTTCGTGATCCAGGAGCCCGCGCTGCTCGCGTTCTGCCCGCTGATCGCGTTCACCGTGGCCTACTACGTGATCTCGCTGTGCGTGAACATCGGCACCCGCGGCTTCGACCTGGCGGGACACCGGCGGCTTGTCACGTCCTGGCGCCCTGCGCGGTATCCGACACTGGACGTGTTCCTCCCGGTGTGCGGGGAGCCGCTTGGCGTCCTGCACAACACCTGGGTGCACGTCTTCGAGCTGGTCCAGCGGTATCCGGGCACCGCGACGCCGTATGTGCTTGACGACGGCGCCAGCGACCAGGTCCGCGCGATGGCGGCGGACTTCGGCTTCGGCTACCTGGTCCGGCCGGACCGCGGGTTCATGAAGAAGGCCGGCAACCTGCGGCACGCGTTCTCGGTCTCGTCGGGAGAGTTCATCCTGATCCTGGACGCGGACTTCGCCCCGCGGGCCGACCTGCCCGCCGAGATGCTGCCCTACCTGGCCGCCGATCCTTCGCTCGGCATCGTCCAGTCACCGCAGTACTTCCGCGTCAGCCGGCGCCAGTCCTGGACGGAACGCGGCGCGGGCGCGGTGCAGGAGCTGTTCTACCGGCTGGTCCAGGTCTCCCGTGACCGTCACGACGGGGCCATCTGCGTCGGGTCGTGTGCCGTCTACCGGCGCAAGGCGCTGGAGGCGAACGGCGGCACGACGCTCATCGAGCACTCCGAGGACGTGCATACCGGCTTTGACCTGCGCCGGGCCGGATGGGGCCTGCGCTACATCCCGATCCCGCTGGCCACCGGGCTGTGCCCGGCCGACCCGGACTCCTTTCTTGTCCAGCAGTACCGGTGGTGCGCGGGATCGATGTCCCTGCTCACCTCGGCCAAGTTCTGGCGGGCACCGATGCGGTGGCGGACCCGGTGCTGCTACCTGTCCGGATTCTGCTACTACGTGCACACCGCGGCGTTCACGTTCGCGACGCCGCTGATCCCGCTTGCCATGCTGGTCTTCATGCCCGGCCGGGTCAGGCTGATCAACTACGTGTTCATCCTCCCGTCCATCGTCTACAACTTCGCCGTGTTCCCCGCCTGGCACCGGTGCCGGTTCGGCCCCACCGCGTACATGGCCAAGCTGCTCTACGGCTGGGCCCACGTGCTGGCCCTGTGGGACATGCTCCGCGGCCGCCGGATGGGCTGGCAGGCCACCGGCGGCGCCAAGCGGAAATCGGGCACCCGCCGCATCTGGGTCGGCATCGCGGCGTGGAACGGCACCGCGTGCGCGGCCTGGGTGCTGCTCGCGTTCTGGCGGGCCAGCCAGTTCGGCGTGAAGAACTTCTCGGTCCTGCTGGCCGGCGGGCTGTTCGCCAGCCTCGTCACCGCGATGGCGCTCGGTTCCAGGCGCAACCACATCCGGACCGTTGGGAGAGCCGCTGATGAAGCCCGTTAAGCTGGCCGCCGCAGCCGTGCTGCTTGCCGTGGCCGCGTTCGCCGCCGTGCACGTGGCGATGCGGTCCGAGCATGCCGGGAACGCCGCCTCGAGGAGCGCCCTGGCCGCGATCGCGCCCGCGCATGCGGCGCTGCCGGCCGGCCCCGAGGCGTACGTCGGCGTGTACGTCCCCGGCGTGCCGCAGTCGGTGACCCCGGTTGAGCAGTTCGCGTCCCGGGCCGGCACCAGGCTGGGCATCGCCTCGTACTACAGCGGGTGGAACGAGCCGTTCCGGGTCGATTTCGCCTCGGCGCTCTACCGCCTGCACATCATCCCGCTGGTCCAGATAGAGCCGGCCAAGGTGACCCTCGCCGCCATCGCCGACGGCAGCCAGGACGGCTACCTGGTGTCCTACGCCAACCAGGTGCGCAGTTACCGGCACGCGGTCATCCTGTCCTTCGCGCACGAGATGAACGGCGCGTGGTACAGGTGGGGCTACGGGCACGCCAGCGCCTCGGTGTTCATCGCCGCGTGGCGGCACATCGTGACCGTCTTCAAGGCGCAGGGCGCGGACAACGTCACCTGGCTGTGGACGGTCAACTCGCTGGCCGTGCGCGGGGTCAAGGTGGTGAACCCCGATGCCTGGTGGCCGGGCAGCCAGTACGTCGACTGGGTCGGCATAGACGGCTACTACTACGGGGCGCAGCAGACCTTCGGCGGCCTGTTCGGGCCGGTCATGACCGACATCCGCGCGGTGACGCGCGATCCGGTCCTCATCTCGGAGACCGGCGTCGCGCCCAAGGCGGGCCAGGTCGCCAAGATCGCCGACCTGTTCGCCGGGGTGCGCGCCGATCACCTGCTCGGGCTCGTCTGGTTCGACGCCAAGGGCAACGAGGACTGGCGGATCGACACCCCGGCCGCCTTCGCCGCCTTCGCCAAGGCTGCCGGCGGCAGGTAGCCAGGCCCGCGGGGCTGGCTGTATTTGCCGGATTTGCCAGGTCTCGGCTATCTGATTATGACCAGGTGCATAACTGCCCTTTTGCCATAACGCGGCCGCCGCGGATTTTATCCAGGCCTGGCGAATCGTCGCCTTCGGCGCTTTCCGCAGTGCTATGGTCGATGCCGAGACGTAATCACATCGGGATGTGACTGAGACGTCCGCGGGGGGCGTTAGTGAAGCCATTTAAGCTAGCTGCCATGTTTGTCGTGTTCGCAATAGCGGTATTCGCCGGGGTCAAGGTCGGCGTGCAGGCCGAACACGACAGAAACTCCGTGAGCAGGCAGACCACGGCCGTCATCAGGCCCGTGCGCCCGACGCCGCGCGCCGACCCCGCGCCATTCGTCGGCGTTTACATGGCCGGCCTGCCGGATTCCGTGGCCCCGCTTGAGGCGTTTCAGTCCCGGACCGGCGCCAGGCTGCAACTGGCCATGTACTACAGCGCCTGGAACGAGCCATTCCAGGCGGCATTCGCCGCGGCCGCGGGCAAGTTGCACATTATGCCGCTTGTCCGCATCCAGCCAGCCGGGATATCGCTGACCGAAATCGCCGACGGCAGCCAGGACGACTACCTGGTTTCTTACGCCGACGCGGTGCGAGACTACGGCCACCCCGTCGTGCTGTCTTTCGCGCCGGAGATGAACGGCGACTGGTATTCGTGGGGCTACCGCAACGCGAGCCCGTCGGACTTCGTCGCCGCGTGGCGGCACATCGTCGACGTGTTCCGAGCGCAGCGCGCCGACAACGTCACCTGGCTGTGGACCGTCGAATCGGTGACCGCCGGCGATACCGCGGTGACGAGCCCCGATGCCTGGTGGCCCGGCGGGAAGTACGTCACCTGGGTCGGCATGGACGGTTACTACCACCGGCCGGACGAGACGTTCGGCACGCTGTTCGGCCCGACGGTGACCGGCCTGCGCGCGCTGACCGGTGACCCGATCCTGGTCGCCGCGACCGGGGCAACGTCGCAGGCCGGCAAGGTGGCGAAGATCGCCGACCTGTTCGCCGGGGTCAGGGCCGATCACCTGCTCGGGCTGGTCTGGACCGACGCCGACGGCAGCCAGGACTGGCGCATCGACACCCCGGTCACCTTCGCCGCCTTCGGCCGGGCGGCCGACCAGGTTACCAGCGGCGCACCTTGAGGATGAAGGTCACGACCCGGCGTCCTGCTCCGCCACCGCACCGAGGTCCGGCCCGCCAGATGCACCGCCCAGGGGTGCCGGAGAACGGCCGCCAGCCGCGATTTCGAACATGGCGTTCCGTGCGAAGCAGGTGGCAGAACGTGCCTGGGTGAGGGCGGCCCGAAGTGCTAGGGTGCCTGTCGCTGCCAGCGGGTTTCTATCCAGCCGTAGCGCATGCGGCCTACCAGCCGCACCCGGAGCACGGGCGGGCCGGCGGACCAGGGCGGCGGGTCGATCTTGACGTCGGTGTAGCGGACGTACAGGGTTTCGGCGTCGACAAGCATGCCGGGGCCGGTGACCAGGATCAGCGAGCCGCCGCGCATCCTCAGGTCGATCAGCAGCGTGTTGTTCGTGATCACCGCGTTGGTGAAGTCGAGCAGCACGTCGCACCACGACGAACGCAGCTCGATTCGCTGCGGGACGACCCAGCGGCCGATGCGCTGGAACGCGCCGCCGCGCTGGTCGACCCGGTGCACCTCCTCGGCCTCCGCCGTGTCCGCCCGGGTCGGCAGGTCGGGGCGCGGCAGCAGGTCGAGTTCTACCGGGAGGTCTTCGGTCAGCGCGGCCAGGTCGCCGAAGGTGCGGGCGGTCAGGGCGGCCTCCAGGCGCTCCTCGAGCTCGTCGGCGGTCAGGCGGCCTTCCGCGGTGGCGTTCCGCAGGACGTCCATGACGCGGTCGCGATCCGCGTCGGAGGCCCGCATCTCGTGCGGCGCGGCCGGGCCGGAGCGGTCGGCGGGCGGGGGCGCGGCGGGGCCGGAGGGGTCACCGGACGGCGGGATGTCTGGTGGTGGCACGTCTCTCCTCCCGGCTCGCGGCTCCGCGGTATTCGACGGGTACTACCCGGCGAACTTACGTTATATAGCGTGCCGGGCGTGAGCCAGGCTCTGGCCGGGGTCTGCGCGCACGAGTTACTCGCGGGGGCTCGCGGGGGCTGACGACGGTCTGGTCGCGGCCCGCGGTGTAGGCGTCGCGGCCGGCCTGGACGTGCTGGGTGACGGCCGGGCCGGCGGCCAGCATGGAGCATCCGCTGGCATGTCGAACCTCCCGTCGCTGGGTTACCTCATTATCAACCCGGGCACGGAGAGTGCGGGCCGGGAGTGATACCACGGCCCGTTCGGCTAACTAAGGGTTTTCCTGGGGAGCGGGACGGGGCAGGGCCCGTACGGCGGGAAGCCTAGATGGAGTCGAACTCGCCGGCGTTGAGGCCGGCTAGGAAGGCGGCCCGTTCGTCTTGGCTGTAGACCAGGACGGGGCCTGATCCGTGGTCCTTGGTGTCCGCGGACGCCGATGCGGTCGGCGCGCAGGCGGGCGATCTGGAAGCAGCTGCCGTTGTAGCCGCTGAAGGAGCTTTTCTGCCACGAGGCACCGGCGATGTCCTCGGGGCGGACGCCACGGCGGCGGTAATAGCCGGATCGATGCCGCGTCGGCCTCGGCCTCGAGGAACGCGACCTGCTCGCCGGAGATCCGCGTGCGGCCTCACCAGGAGGCCGAAGGGGGTCAGGCGGCCTGGCGCTATCGGGTCGGCAGCGCCCGGGTGTTGTACACGTGCCGCGCCCATAGGTAGGAGCCGAGCGCCACGCCGACACCCCAGGCGATCGCGACCACCGCGTTGTCGCCGACGGCGCCGCCCGCAAGCAGTTGCCGGACGGCCGTGGTCACCGGCGTGAACGGCTGGTACTCGGCGAACCACCGCAGCCCGGCAGGCAGCGAGCTCGTCGGCACGAACCCGCTGCCGAGGAACGGCAGGAGCAGCAGGAACATCGGCGTGTTGCTCGCGGTCTCGACCGACTTGGCGGCCAGCCCCATCGCGACCGTCAGCCAGGTGAGCGCGAGCGCGGTCAGCGCCAGCAGCCCGACGGCGGCGAGCCACGCGAGCGGGCTGGCGGCGGAGCGGAAGCCGATCGCGAACGCCAGCCCGATGAGCACCGCGACGCCGAGCAGCGCCTGGATCATGCTGCCGAGGACGTGCCCGGTCAGCACCGAGAC
Organism: Streptosporangiaceae bacterium; assembly: GCA_030040475.1. The sequence continues at coordinate 5,448 of JASHTQ010000337.1, read as the reverse complement.
GCGGGCGATGGACATGGTGCGGAAGCGCGCGATGATGCCCGTGGTCATGTCCATGGCGATGGTCACGGCGGTGGCCTGCGCGGCCGCGGCGATGGTCAGCACGAGGATCCCCGGAGTCACGAAGCCGAGGTAGGCGGCCCGGCCGCCGGTCGCGTGCCCGAGACCGGCGCCGAGCGTGCCGCCGAAGACGTAGACGAAGATCAGCAGGAAGACCACGGGCATGCCGAGGACGAGCCCGGTGAGGGTGGGATAGCGCTGCATGTGCCGCAGGTTGCGGCGCAGCATGGTGGCCGAGTCGGCGACCGCGTAGGTCAGGGAGTTCATGGCTGGGCTGCTTTCAGCGGTTCCTGCGGGTCGGGCCCGCCGGTGACGGCGAAGAAGACGTCGTCGAGGTCCGGGGTGTGGATCGACAGCTTCGCCACCGCGACGTTGGCGGCGTCGAGCGTGTCGATGAGGCCGCGCAGCGAGTCCAGGCTCCCGTCGCCAGGCACCTGCAGGGTGAGCGCCTCGTCGTCCCGCGACGTCGCCTGCACCAGGCCGGCCGCGGCGGCCAGGTCGTCGGCGCTGGCGAACTCCAGCTCGACGTGACCGCCGGGAATCTGCCGCTTCAGCTCGCCGGGAGTGCCCGTCACCACGATGCGCCCGTGGTCGAGCACGGCGATCTGGTCGGCCAGCTGGTCGGCCTCGTCCAGGTACTGCGTGGTCAGGAAGATCGTCACGCCGTCGGCGGCCAGCGCCCGGATGATCTCCCACATCGTGCGCCGGCTGCGCGGGTCAAGGCCCGTCGTCGGCTCGTCGAGGAAGATCAGCCTCGGGTTTCCGGTCAGCGTCATCGCCAGGTCGAGCCGGCGGCGCATCCCGCCGGAATACGTCGCGGCCATCTTGCCCGCGGCGTCCTGCAGGCCGAACTGCCTGAGCAGCGCCGCCGCGCGCTCGCGGCCGGCCACGCGGCCAAGGTGGTGCAGGTCGGTCATCAGGCGCAGGTTCTCCTCGCCGGTGAGTAGGTTGTCCACCGCGGAGAACTGACCGGTGACGCCGATGGCGGCGCGCACCGCATCGGGTTGCGCCGCCAGGTCGTGGCCGGCTACCCGGATGTCGCCGGCGTCGGCGGGCAGCAGGGTGGAGAGAATCTGGACCGCGGTGGTCTTGCCGGCGCCGTTCGGCCCGAGGAGGGCGAAGATCGTGCCCTCGGGGACGGTGAGGTCGATGCCGTCGAGGACGCGCTTGTCGCCGAACGACTTCGTCATTCCGGTGACGGCGATCGCCGGCGGGCGGCGGGCGGCGGGCGGGGTCTTCATCTCAGGCACGCCGGATGACGATGTCGCCGAAGGCCGTCTGGGCGTGGACCTCGGCCGTCGTCGCGTCGGCCGGATCCGGGCCGTCCGCGGCGGTCAGGCTGTTACGCACGTGGCCCATTCGCGTCTGCGCGTCCACCAGCGCGGCGGTGCCGGGCGCGATGCCGATATCGATCTCGCCCATGCTGGTCTTCAGGCTCGTCATGCCGCGGGAGATCCGGCCGACCCGGAGGGTGCCGTTGGCCGTCTTCGCGGTCACGTCGCCGTCGGCGCGGTCGACCGAGATCGCGCCGTTGCTGGCGGTGACCTGCAGGTTGCCTGTCGCCGTGCCGATCCAGGTCTCGCCGTTGGCGTTCCTGACCACGGCGGGGCCGTCGATCTCGGTCAGCCGGACGGCGCCGGTGCCGGTCTTGATCTCGGCGCTGCCGTGCACGACGCCGACGCTGATGGCGCCCGCGCCGGTGGTCAGCTCGGCCGGCCCGGTGTCTTCCAGGTCGATCTCGCCGGCGCCGGTCTTGGCCCGGCACTCGCCGAGCCGTCCGGTGGACCGCAGCGCGGCCACCCCGGTGTCGGCGCGCAGCCGGGAACCGGCCGGCAGGTCGATCGTCACGTCGACCGAGCCCGGCTTGCCGAAGAGCGACGGCCCGACCAGCGAGCGCGGCAGGCCGCGCTGCCTCGGGCCCTTGACCAGGAGGCCGTCGGAGGTCATCTCGACGCGGGTCTGCTCGGCGGCGCGGACGTCGGGCTCGTGCGACGGGTCGCTGGGCCGGACCTCGACGACGGTGTCGGTGCGGTCCCGCGCCATGATGCGCAGGTCGCCGACGACGACCTCGACGGTCGCCAGGATCGGCTCGGGTGTCTCGAACGTGGGCATGGTGGTATCTCCAGGTGTGCAGGTGAGCGGTCCCGTGCGCCAGGACCAGGGGTGATGGGATCTCGGGGCGGGGCTAGCGGACCCAGCCGGTGAAGTGCTGGCCGCCGGTGGGGGCGCGGCGGGGGGTGGCGGTGCCGAGGGCGGCGTCCGCCTCGAGCGCGGCCGCCGCGGCCCGGACCAGCCAGCCGTTGACCGACAGGCCGCTGCGGTCGGCGGCCTGCTCGATCCGGTTCTTCAGGTGCTCGGCCAGGCGGAGGTTGATCCGCGCCATCGCGCCGTCGTCTCCCTCCGGCGCGGGGGGCAGCACGGCGCCTGGCGGGCTCGGACGCGGCCCCGCCGCGGCGAACGTCTCGGCGATGGTCTCGGCGATGGTCTCGGCGAACGTCTCGGCGGGGGGCGGCGTCACGACGAACTGCGGCTCCCGGCCCTGCAGCCGGACATGCACCGAGCCGGGCGCGAGCTCGCAGGTGATCTCGTCGGCGGCCGCCGACAGCGCCTCGAGCAGGGCGAGCCGTACCGACGACTCCAGCGGGATGACCAGGCGCTCGGCGACGGCCATGGCCTCGTCCCCGGCCGCCTCGGCCGCGGCGGCGAACTCCTGGCGGAGGGTCGCGATATACGGTTCCAGTTCCATGACGCCAGTATGGCGCCATTATGGCACCATGTCAAATCGGGATGGCGCCATAGTGGCGCCACTATGGCGCGCCTAAGTTCTATCGCCCTGGACATGCGGGGTGGGCCGGGAGTGATACCACGGCTCGTTCGGCGGCGGGCCTGGGATCAGGAGTCGGAGTGGAGGTGGCGCCGCATGCGGCGCAGGCCGCGGCGCGTACGGCCGGTCAACATGTCCAGGTGTGCGGGTGGTTAGCGGCCGGGGGCTCCGGCGGTTACGGCGGTTACGGCCTTGAGCTGGTCTAGGGAGTCTCGCATGAGCGCTGCCAGGTCGGCGTGGCAGTCTTCGGCGGTCCAGCGTTCGAAGGCAACGCGGAAGACGGCGATGCCGGCCTCGGCGGCGAGGCTGGCCGTCGGCTCGGGGACGCCCCGGTCGCGCAGCGCGGCCGCCATCGACGCGGCGAGGCCTGCCAGCTTGATCAGCTCGCGTTCCCGGAGCTCGGGGTTCGCGTTGATGACCGCCTGGCGCTGGCTGGGGTAGTCGCCGCGCTGCTGGAGGTGCGGGGCGGCGGTCTGGAGGGCGGCGGCGACGGCGTCGAGCGGCGCGGCGTCGTCTGGGGCCTGCGCGACCGCCTTTACCAGGAGTTCCTGAAGCGCGCTGCCGCCGGCGAACAGGACCTCGCGCTTGTCGGTGAAATGCCGGAAGAACGTCCGCTCGGTCAGGCCGGCCCGCTGGGCGATCTCGGCCACCGTGGTCTGCTCGAACCCGCGCTGGACAAAGAGCTCCATGGCTGCCTGCTCGAGGCGGCCACGTGCGTTCGGTTCCCAGCGGCCCATGCACTTGATGATACGTGATGACAGGGGCTGACATCAGGTGCTAGCCTGATGACAGTAACTGACATCGGGCTGTCGGGGTCCGGCGTCCGCGCGTCTGCGATCGGGAGGTCTTTCTCATGCGCGTTTTCGTTACCGGCGCGTCCGGCTGGATCGGGTCCGCCGTCGTTCCTGAGCTTATCGGTGCAGGTCATGAGGTCGTCGGGCTGGCCCGCTCGGATGCCTCGGCCGCCGCGCTTTCGGCTGCCGGTGCCCAGGTGGAGCGTGGCACCATCGATGACCTCGACGTATTGCATCGCGTCGCGGCCGAGTCGGACGGCGTGATCCACCTGGCGTTCAAACACGACATCGCCTTCACCGGAGGGTTCGAGGCCGCGGCCGACGCGGACCGACTCGCGGTCGAGACGTTCGGCTCGGCGCTGGCCGGGTCCGGCCGACCGTTCGTCATCGCGTCGGGGACGCTCATGGTGGCACCCGGGCGGATGGCTACCGAACGCGACGGGCTCGAGCCCGACGCCGCGGCCCATCTGAGCGGCGGGCCGGCCACCCGCGGCGCCACCGCGCTGTTCACGCTCTCGCTCGCTTCGCAGGGTGTCCGCTCGTGCGTGCTGCGGCTGCCGCCGACGGTGCACGGCGACGGGGACAACGGGTTCATGGCCACCCTGGTCGGCATCGCCAGGGACAAGGGTGTCTCCGGATACGTCGGCGACGGGTCGAACCGCTGGCCCGCCGTGCACCGGTTCGATGCCGCGCACCTGTTCCGGCTGGCGGTGGAGCAGGCCCCGGCAGGCTCGGTGCTGCACGCGGTCGCCGACGAGGGCGTGCCGATCCGTGACGTCGCCGGGGTGATCGGGCGGCACCTGGACGTGCCGGTGGAGTCGGTTTCCGCCGGGCAGGCTGACGAGCACTTCACCTGGCTGGCGCGCTTCATCGGGGCCGACGCGCCGGCGTCCAGCGCGCTGACACGCGAACTGCTCGGCTGGCAGCCCACCCAGCCCGGGCTGCTCGAGGATCTCGAGAAGGGGCACTACTTCAGCCGGTCATAGCGCCATCGGCCCGGGTCGCCTGAGCTAGGCGGCCCGGGCCTGGCCTGTGCCTGGCCTGTGCCTGGCCCGTGGCTGGCCCGTGGCTGGCCTGGTGGGCGGTGCGGGTGTGTAGGTCGTGATGCATGGGCTGGGAGCACGACGACTCGGAGCGTCCGGTGGCTCGGGACCTGGGTGCATCAGCCCCACCAGTACCTGGGCGTGCGCGGGGTCTGATGACCGGCGAGGCGAACGCGGCGATAGCGGGGGCGTTCGACGGGGGTGCCACGTCCGTCGTGGTCAACGACAGTCACGGGCCGATGGACAACCTGCTCGGCGAGCAACTCGACCCACGCGCCGACTACGTTATCGGCGATCTCGAGCCACTGGACATGGTGCAGGAGGTGAGCGGGCAGACCGGGGTGGTGCTGTCGGCTACCACGCCGGGGCGGCAGACCCGGCCGGGGTGCTGGCGCACACCTACAGCGGCGCCGCCTTTGCGGACGTGCGGCTGAACGGGCGCTCGATCAGCGAGGCCGAACTCAACCGGGCTGATCGCCGCGGACTTGGGCGTCCCGGTCGGGCTGGTGACCGGTGACGATGTTATCTGCACGGCGATCGAGAGGGTCTTTCCCGGCGTCGTCACCGTCGCGGTGAAGACGGCGCTTGGCCGCACCGCGGCCTGCAGCAAGCACCCGGAGGCTGCGCGCAAGGCGATTCGGGCCGGGGCCGAACGCGCCGTGGCGGGTGCTGTGTCGGGAGCGATCTGGCCGGTGCCGGTCCCCGAGGAGCTGGTTATCGAGGCCGATCT
>JASHTQ010000336.1 GCA_030040475.1 Streptosporangiaceae bacterium | reverse complement strand
CGCGAGATCGGCCTCGGCCCTGATCATGGAAAACGACCGGCGGTAGATCTCCGCGCCGTCGCGGACGTAGTCAATCTCCGGCAACCTGGTATCCCTCACTGGTGGCGGTCACGTCGATCTCGGTGGCCGCGGGCCGACCACAATGCCGGGCGCAGCCGCTGACGTGCACGAACCGGCCAGGCCACCGCGCCGCGAATGTGGCCGCGTCCGCCTGCACGTCGGCCAGCGCACTCGCGCAGCCCGGCCGCCCGGCACACGCCGTCACGCACAGCCACGGCGAACTCCCGTCCGTGCCGAATCCGATCCCGGCCGCCTCCCGGAGCACCTCGGCCGCATCGGGCAGGTTCGGCAGGACCACGCTGCGCCACGGGGTGATCCGCGCGGGTCCGCCCGTCGCCCGGTCCGCGAGCCAGGTCAGCTGGGCCGAGGTCAGCCGGCCGAGCGGAGCAAGAAGCACGGCGGAAAGTTCGAGATCACTCCGGGCAGATGCCGGCGCCCCCGCGCCGTCGGCCGCTCCCTGGCGGGCGACGAGGCCGACCGGCCGGACTGCTTTCGCGATGGCCGGTCCTTCCCGGACGGCGTCCAGCCCGAGGCGCGCGGACACCGAGGCGCGAACCCTGTCGCCGCCGCCGGGCAGGTCAGCGATCCGCCAGGCGGTGCTGCCGAATTCCGCCCGCAGGTCGAGGAACGCCTCGGCGCAGGCGATCATCGCGGCGGCGACCCGCTCCTGCGTGCCCACGCCGCCGATGTCTCCGCGCCGGACGGCAAGGCCGTTGACGACAGCGCCCTCCCGCCCGGCGATCGCGACGACGTCGGCGCCGAGGCCGGCCACGTCGCCTCGCCCGTCGTCGATCGCGAACAGGAACCGCCCGGGCAGCTCCGCGAGTCGTGGCCGCGCGCACAGCGCCGCGTCGAGCCCGCGGACGATCCCGGTCAGGTCCGCGGCGGTCATGACGGGCCAGCTATCCAGGCCGGCGAGCGGCGAGGCGAGCACGTTCCGCACCCGGTCATGCGCCAGCGACGGGAGCAGCCCGGCCGCGGTGAGGGCGTCGGTCAGCGGCCCGGCGGCGCCCGCGGCGAGCCCCCGCAACTGCACGTTGCCGCGCGAGGTCAGCTCCGCCCGTCCGTCGCCGAGCTCGACCGCGAGCTGCGCGAGCACCCGCAGCTGGCCGGACGAGGCCAGGCCGCCCGGCAGCCGGACGCGGGCCAGGAACCCGTCGGCGGCTTCGCCGAGCCGCAGCACGCCCGGGCAGCGATCCGCTGCCGGGCGGCCGGGAGGCGCGCTGGTGGGCACGCCCGGATTGTACGCCAGCGTCCAGCGGGCCGGCCGCCGCGCGCAGCCGGTTGACGAGCGCCGATATCCGCGGTTACCGTCCAGTCTTGGGTGACGGCGCGGGCAAGCTGGTGCAAGTCCAGCACGGTCGCGCCACTGTAAGCCGCCCGCGCCAGCGGGCCGGCGAAGTCAGGTGCCGCACCGCCGCCCGATTGAGCAGGGCCCGGTCAAGTAGGGACGCAGGATCCCGAAGGAGGCTCCCGGCATCGTGATCGTGCTGCTGTCCACCTCGGACACCGATCTGCTGTCCGCGCGCGCGAGCGGGGCCGGCTACCGGCTCGGCAACCCGTCCCGGCTCACGGTGGCGGACCTGCCGGCGTTGCTCGACGGCGCGACCGCGGTCGTGGTCCGCATCCTGGGCGGGCGCCGGGCGTGGGAAGACGGAATCGACGCCGTCCTCGCGGCCGGCCTGCCCGCGGTCGTGCTCGGCGGTGAGCAGGCGCCAGACGCCGAGCTCATGGAGCTGTCGACGGTGTCGACGGGGATCGTCGCCGAGGCGCACGCGTACCTGGCGCACGGCGGCCCGCAGAACCTGCGCCAGCTGGCGCGGTTCTTGTCGGACGCGATCGCGCTGACCGGCGAGGGGTTCGACCCGCCGGCCCCGATGCCTGCCTGGGGAGTGCTCGACCGGCCCGGAAACCCGGCCGCCGGAGACCTCCCGGAGCCCCGGCCCGTCGTCGCGATCCTGTACTACCGTGCCCATCACGTCGCCGGGAACACCGGCTTCGTGCACGCGCTCGCCGACGCGGTGGCGGCGGCGGGCGCGCGACCGCTCCCCGTGTTCTGCTCGTCGCTGCGCACCGCCGAGCCGGCCCTGTTCGACACGCTGCGGGCCGCGGACGCGATCATCGTGACCGTGCTCGCGGCCGGCGGCCTCGTGCCCGCCACGGCCGGCGCGGGCGGTGCGGACGAGGAATGGGACACCGGCGCGCTCGCCGCGCTTGACGTCCCGATCCTGCAGGGCCTGTGCCTGACCTCCCCCCGCGCCCAGTGGGCCCGCAGCAACGAGGGACTGACCCCGCTGGACGCCGCCACCCAGATCGCCATCCCGGAGTTCGACGGCCGTCTGATCACCGTCCCGTTTTCCTTCAAGGAAGTCGGCCCGGACGGGCTGACCAGTTACGTACCCGATCCCGAGCGCACCGCGCGGGTAGCCGGCATCGCCGTGCGGCACGCGGCCCTGCGGCACATCCCGGCAGCGCAGCGGCGCGTCGCGGTGATGCTCTCGGCCTACCCGACCAAGCACGCGCGGATCGGCAACGCGGTCGGCCTGGACACCCCGGCGTCGGTCGTCGCCCTGCTGGCCGCGATGCGAGCGGCGGGCTACACAGTGTCTTCTGGCACGGGCGGCGGCGAGGAGATCCCCGGCGTGGCTGACGGGGACGGCGACGCGCTCATTCACGCGATCATCGCCGCCGGGGGGCAGGACGAGGACTGGCTCACCCAGGAGCAGCTCGAAGGCAACCCGGTCCGGATCCGGGCGGCGGACTATCAGGCGTGGTTCGACACTCTCGACGCCGGCCTGCGGGACGCCGTCACAGAGCACTGGGGCAAGCCGCCGGGCGAGCTGTTCACCGACTACAGCCGGGATCCGGACGGCGAGATCGTGCTTGCCGCGCTGCGCGCGGGAAACGTGGTGGTGATGGTGCAGCCGCCGCGCGGGTTCGGCGCGAACCCGGTGTCCATCTACCACGACCCTGACCTGCCGCCGAGCCACCACTACCTGGCCGCCTATCACTGGCTGCGCGAGGAGTTCGGCGCGCACGCCGTCGTGCACGTCGGCAAGCACGGCAACCTGGAGTGGCTGCCCGGCAAGACGGCCGGGATGTCCGCCGCCTGCGGCGCCGACGCGGCGATCGGCGACATCCCGCTGATCTACCCGTTCCTGGTCAACGATCCCGGCGAGGGCACCCAGGCCAAGCGCCGCGCTCACGCGACCCTGATCGGCCACCTGGTGCCCCCCATGGCGCGCGCAGAAAGCTACGGCGATATCGCGCGCCTGGAGCAGTTGATGGACGAGCACGCACAGATCGCCGCGCTCGACCCGGCCAAGCTGCCGGCGATCCGCGCCCAGATCTGGACGCTGATCCAGGCCGCCAGGCTCGACCACGACCTTGGGCTGGACGAGCGCCCGCACGACGCGGAATTCGACGGCTTCCTGCTGCACGTCGACGGCTGGCTGTGCCAGATCAAGGACGCCCAGATCCGCGACGGGCTGCACGTCCTCGGGTCCGCGCCGGAAGGCGCCGACCGCGTGAACCTGGTGCTCGCCATCCTGCGCGCCCGGCAGATGTGGGGCGGCCGGGCGCAGGCCGTGCCCGGGCTGCGTGAGGCGCTCGGCTACACCGAGCAATCAGGCGACCGCGAGACGGCCGACGCGGCCGAAGCCCGGGCCCGGGCCCTCGTCGAGGCGATGGAGGCCGCGGGCTGGGATCCGGGCGCGGTTGCGGGCATCGCCGGGGACGGCCCCGCGGCCGTCGCGGACGTGCTCACGTTCGCCGCCACCGAGGTGGTACCCAGGCTCGCCGGGACAGCCGACGAGATCACCAGGACACTGCACGCGCTCGACGGCGGGTTCGTCCCGGCCGGGCCCAGCGGCTCGCCGCTCCGCGGCCTGGTCAACGTGCTCCCGACGGGACGGAACTTCTACTCCGTGGACCCGCGGGCGATCCCGTCCCGGCTGGCCTGGGAGACCGGCCAGGCGATGGCCGACTCGCTGCTCCAGCGGTACCTGGCCGACTCCGGAACGTACCCGGAGTCGGTGGGCCTGTCGGTCTGGGGCACCGCCGCGATGCGCACCTCGGGCGACGACGTGGCCGAGGTACTCGCCCTGCTCGGCGTCCGGCCCGGGTGGGACGAGGCGTCCCGCCGCGTCAGCGGGCTCGATCCGGTTCCGCTCGCCGAGCTCGGCAGGCCGCGCATCGACGTGACCATCCGCGTCAGCGGCTTCTTCCGCGACGCGTTCCCGCACGTGATCACCATGCTCGACGACGCCGTCCGGCTCGTCGCCGACCTTGACGAGCCGGACGAGGACAATTACGTCCGCGCCCACGCACGGGCGGACCTCGCCGTCCACGGCGACGAGCGCCGGGCCACCACCCGGATCTTCGGCTCCAGACCCGGCGCCTACGGTGCCGGGCTGCTGCCGCTGATCGACGCGCGGAACTGGCGGGGCGACGCCGACCTGGCCGAGGTCTACGCGGCCTGGGGCGGCTTCGCCTACGGCCGGGATCTCGACGGCCGGGAGGCACGCGCGGACATGGAGACGTCCTACCGGCGGATCGTCGTCGCCGCGCACAACACCGACACGCTGGAGCACGACATCGCCGACTCCGACGACTACTTCCAGTACCACGGGGGGATGATCGCCGCCGTCCGCGCGCTGACCGGCCGCGCCCCCCGTGCCTACATCGGCGACTCCACCCGTCCCGACACCGTCCGCACCCGGTCGCTGGCCGAGGAGACCGCTCGCGTGTTCCGTGCCCGGGTCGTCAACCCGCGCTGGGTCGAGGCGATGAAGCGGCACGGCTACAAGGGCGCGTTCGAGCTCGCCGCCACCGTGGACTACCTGTTCGGCTACGACGCCACGGCCGGCGTCGTCGAAGACTGGATGTACGACAATCTCACCCAGGCTTACGTCCTCGACCCGCGGATGCGGGAATTCTTCGCCCAGTCCAACCCCTGGGCGCTGCACGGCATCGCCGAGCGGCTGCTCGAGGCCGCCGAGCGCAAGCTATGGGAGGAACCGGACCAGGAGACGATCGCCGCGCTCCGCCAGGTCTACCTGGAGACCGAGGGCGACCTGGAGGACAGGTAGCGGCGCGCGGCGGGGTACCGATACCGTCATGCCGATCGACGCTAGGTGGGAGCAGCCGGGGTGCCGGCCAGTCGCGATCGTATCCACGGGAGGCTGCGGTTGACCTGACCGGCCAGATCCCTGAGCGTTGCCCCTTCCCGGTACCGCGACAGCAGCCAGGCGACTCAGCTCGCCTGAGCGCGCGAGCTGGCGGCCAGGCTCCAACCGGGCACGCACCTCGGGTCTGGTGTCCCAGGCACGCTTCTGCCGGGCCATGATCTGGCCCGACAGGTCGGTGCTGCGGAGCGGCACGTGCAAGGGCAGCCCCACGGCGTCGCGGTACTGCGCCGCGGTCCAGCCGTGTCGGCGCAGGTGACCACCTAGATGCGTGAACCACCGTCCGCACAGATGACAGGCAAGCCGCCCGTCGTCACCAATGGTCAGCCGACCCGGCGGGACGTGCGAAGGGGTGCCGTCCCTCAGCATCCACAGGTGCCCATGCGCAGGCGCTGCCGCCGACGTCGGCCCGGGGCTCCGCGGCGTGCGCCCGGGCAGGGTTGCCTGGCGTCGGGCCAGAGCGACTTCTCCCGTGTCATGCATCGCGGCCTACCCTACTTGCAATTAATTTGCAATTGATAGATTATTGCAGGTAGTTACGTCGCTGGCCACCCTGACCTCGCCCCGCGCCACGGAATGACCAGGCACGCGCGGCAGCCGGGTGCCAGGCGCCGGGCTCGCGGGCGCCGCCGTCGCGACTGCCGCGCTGATGTTCAGACGCGGGGAACATGCCAGGATCCACTCAATGCGAGAGGTTTGCAATTACCATGGGGTCGCAGCGATGTGCCTGGCAGGCCAGGACGGCCGGCGTCATCCGAGGGAGCTCGTGGACGTGTCACACGGAACAGCGCGGCCCATAGTCCAGTACGGGGCCGCGGTCCTTCACCGTCCCTGCGCGCCGGTGGATTCGTTCGGCGCCGAGCTTGAGGACCTGGTCGAGGACATGTTCGCCAGCATGTACGCGGCGAACGGTGTCGGGCTCGCGGCCAACCAGATCGGCGTGGGGCTGCGCGTATTCGTCTACGACTGCCCGGACGCCGCGCAGGAGAGCCAGATCGGCCACGTCGTGAACCCGGTGATGGCGACATCCGCCGCCCTGGCTCCACCGGTGACCGATTCCGAGGGATGCCTTTCTGTGCCCGGACAGCACGCCGAGGTGAGCCGGGCGGCCGTCGCCACCGTGACAGGAACAGACCTGCACGGCCTGCCGGTCGCCGTCACGGGGACAGGCGTGCTGGCCCGCTGCCTGCAGCACGAGACCGACCACCTGCGCGGCATCGTCTACGTGGACCTGCTGCCCCCCGAAGAGCGGTCGGCGATACTGGCCGCCGCGGGACTGCCGGGCCGGCACCGTCGCAGCATGGCCGGCCCGTCGCGATCCGGTCGGCGTGCCGATCAGGACCGGCAGCCATCTTGACGAGTCCGGAGCCGAGAAGGCTTCCATGGGACCGGCGCCGAGGACGGCCAGGTTCGTCGGATGACCAGGGCAGCCGACAGCACGGCCCCTCGTGGCTCACGTCGGGCCGACCCCTTTCTGTTGCAAGGTAGTTGCAGCTGCGGCACTATTGCAGTGTGACTGGAAGCCCGGCGCCGATCCGGGGCGCCTGCGGTGGAACGGGGATGTGAGCCGATGAGCCCAGGCCGCGAGGAGATGCTCGCCGGGGTGCTGCCGCCGGCGCTGGAAGTGATGACGGCCTTCACCCAGTCACGCGACGATCCTTCGTTCTTCTGGCAAGCGGTCCAGCGGGTCATGGGCGAGCCGCTGGGCGGCGGGGATCCGGCCGAGGCCCTGGCCGGACTCACCTTCGGCCTTTCTGCCCTGTCCGGCATCCTGCTTGAGCAGGTGGCGGAGGCCACCGGCCGCGACCAGGTACAGGTCCTTGCCGACATCCACCGCAGCTACCTGACCGGCTGAGCTACGGAGCGGGGTCACTGGCAGTCGGCGCAGCGGCCGCTTACGGCGAAACGGTGCGGGTTGACGGCGAACCCGTACCTGGTCCTCGCGCTCCGGATCAGGTCCTCGAACATGTCGGTGGGGACCTCGGTCATCGATCCGCACTTCTCGCAGACGAGGTGGCCGTGAGCCACCGAGGCGAGGTGGTAGGTCAGGGGGCCGCTGCCGAGGCGGGTGCTATCGATGACGCCTAGCTGCTCCAGCTCCTCGAGGTTGCGATAGATCGTGGAAATATGAATGTCGGGCGCTCGCAGGTGGACGTCGGCCGCCAGTTCCTCGGCGCTGCGGTGGTCCCGGCTTGCGAACAGGGCGTCCAGCAGCAGCCGACGCGCAGGAGTAGCCCGCCCGCCATGACTGCGGACGAGGGCCAGCACGTCCTCGATGGCGTCCTGTCGGGCAGGCCCAGCCGGTCTCGGTCCGGCATCCTGCACCATCTGGCCAGCATACAACCGCAGCACGCTAATGCAACCTGCCAGCTACTGCAATTATTTGCAAGTCATCCGCCGTGCGGCGCGCGAAGGCCTTGCCGATGCTAAACACAACTTGTAGGCTTCTGCATATAAGTTGCAATAAGAGCTTGACTGCAGCGCGTACTTGGGACTGGATCGCTCACCACAAGGCGCCCGGTGGCCCGGGTGAGAGGACTCTGATGGGGATCGGCATCGTCACCGGCACCCTCGACGAGGCCACCGGCAACGCGATCGTCGACACAGGTGCGCCCTCCGCCACGGGACCGTCGCGAATGCCCGCAGCGGCATCCCCGCCGGTCCAGGCGAATGGCGCTGCCGGGGTCTCGGTGATAACCCTCACCGGCGGCCTGGCCAACTTGGCCGTCAGCGGCTTGAGGCCCGTGCTGGCCGAGATCGCCTTGTCAGCGTTCACGGCACCGCCGTGGGACGAGACACCGGCCCAAGCCGGCCAGCTCGCGAACCGCATGCTCGCGGACGCCGAGCGTCCCGGCTTCGCGCTCGCGCTCGCCTTCACCGGCGGCGGCATGCGCCTGGTGGGATTCGGCTATGGCCTGCCTCGCTGCCCGGCGCCCGGCAGCCCCATCGGCCCCCTACCCTTTGCCCCCTTCGCGGGCACGGAGCCGTTCGAGTTCTGCGAGCTCGCGGTCACGCCCGCCGCGCGGGGCATCGGGGTGGGACGAGCGCTGCACGACGCCGTCCTGGCCGCATCGAACCCTCAGCCCCGCTGGCTGGTTACCCACCCGGCCGCCCACCCGGCGATCCGCCTCTACCAGACCAGCGGCTGGCATATCACCCGCGTCTTCCCCAGCGTCGCGAACGGCAGCAGCAGGCTGCTGATGACGCGGTACTGCTGACCGGACCGGTCAGGGTGATGCCGATGCGGCGGCTCTCGCGCTCGACGCGATCTGGCCGCGGAGCCACTGGCACCAGGCGTCGACGCCATCACCGGTGCGCGCGCTGGCCTCGATGACGGCCGCAGCCGGGTTGACCGCGCGCAGGTTGCCGAGGAAGGCGTCAAGGTCGAAGCCCAGGTGCGGGAGCAGATCCATCTTGTTGACCACGACCAGGTCGCAGGACCGGAACATGACCGGATACTTCAGCGGCTTCTCCTCTCCCTCGGTGATCGCGTAGACCATGGCCCTGGCGTGCTCGCCGACGTCGAACTCGGCCGGGCAGACCAGATTGCCGACGTTCTCGATCAGCACCAGGTCGAGATCGCCAAGCGGAAGCCTGGGCAATGCCGAGCGCACCATGGGGGCATCCAGGTGGCATTCACCGCCGAACCCGCTGCCGGTGTTGATCAGCGCGATGTGCGCGCCGAATCCGGCCAGCCGGTCGGCGTCCAGGCTGGTCTCGATGTCACCTTCGATGATCCCGATGCGCAGCGAAGCGGACAGCCGCCGCAGGGTCTCCTGCAGCAGCGCGGTCTTGCCTGCGCCGGGTGAGGACATGAGGTTGACTGCGCACACTCCGTGGCCGCCGAAGTCGGCCCGGTTGGCCGCGGCCGTGCGGTCGTTCTCGTCGAAGATGCGCTCGAGGACTTCGACTCGCTCGGTGCCGGTGCGGTAGCCGGAGTGATCGCCGATCTCGGGGCGGTCGCCGTCGTGGCCGTGCCCGGTGTGGTCGTCGTCGTGGCTGTGCGCGGTGCCGTCGGCGTGGCGGTGGAAACGTCCCATCAGGTTGTCGCCCCTTCGGCCAGGTCAAGTGCGGTGATAACGAATTCCTCGCCGGCCACGACTTCCACGTCCAGACCGTTGCAGTTGGCGCAGGCGAAGACCGGCAGGTCGCCCAGGTCCGCGGTGCGGTCGCAGGCACGGCATCGGATGCGGGCGGGGATGCTTTCCACCTCAAGCCGTGAGCCGGCCAGCGTGGTGTCGGTGCACAGCAGGTCCCAGCAGTAGACCAGCGTGTCCGGGACGATCTGGCGCAGCTGCCCGACCCGGACGTGGATGACGCGGACCGGCCGGCCGGCGGCGCGGCGCTCCACGATGCCGGCGATCGACCCGCAGACCGACAGTTCGTGCACGGCGCCACCTCCGCTCGCTGCCGCGATGGGTTCGGGCGCGGAGCGCGCCCTCGTAAGGATGCTATCCCCGCGGGCCGACCGGGAGGCCGGCCGCGGCGAGAATGACGGCGCGCTCGGCGGCGGCAGCCGTCATGACAGCGGGCCGCTGAAGGGCTCGGCGGCCCGAGCGGCGGCGCCGCCGATTACGAACGCCTCCGCGGCCTCGATCTCCGGCGCAAGGAAGCGGTCGGGGCCGGGGCCGGGGACCACGGCGCGCAGGGCGGAGATGACCGCCCCGGTGGCCGGGCCGGCGGACAGCGGCGCGCGCAGCTCGATGCCCCGGGCCGCGGTCAGCAGCTCGATCGCCAGCACCCGGCCGAGCCCGTCGACGGCGCGGCGCAGCTTGCGGGCGGCGGCCCAGCCCATGGACACGTGGTCCTCCTGCATCGCCGAGCTCGGGATCGAGTCGGTGCTGGCCGGCACGGCCAGCCGCTTCAGCTCCGACACGATCGCGGCCTGGGTGTACTGGGCGATCATCAACCCGGAGTCGACTCCGGGATCGTCGGCCAGGAATGCGGGCAGGCCGCCGCTGCGCGCGACGTCAAGGAACCGGTCGGTCCGCCGCTCGGCCATGCTCGCCAGGTCCGCGGCCGCGATGGCGAGAAAGTCCAGCACGTAGGCAAGCGGGGCACCGTGGAAGTTCCCGTTGGACTCCACCCGGCCGTCCGCGGTGACGACCGGGTTGTCGATCGCGGCGGCCAGCTCACGCGAGGCGACTTCGGTGGCATGCTGCACGGTGTCCCGGACCGCCCCGGCCACCTGCGGCGCGCAGCGCAGCGAGTACGCGTCCTGCACCCGGGTGCAGTCCGGCCCTCGGTGGCTGGCCATGATGCCGCTGCCCGCCAGCAGCGCCCGCAGGTTGGCCGCCGACCTCGCCTGGCCGGGGTGCGGGCGGAGCTGTTGCAGGTCGGCCGCGAAGGCGGCGTCCGTGCCCAGCAGGCCCTCCACGCTCATCGCGGCGGTGATGTCCGCGGCCGTCAGCAGCACCCTCAGATCGGTGATCGCCAGCACCAGCATGCCTAGCATCCCGTCGGTGCCGTTGATCAGCGCCAGGCCCTCCTTCTCCGCCAGCGTCACCGGCGCGAGGCCGGCCAGTTCCAGCGCCTCGGCGGCCGTGCGCAGCCGACCGCCTTGGTCCCGGACTTGCCCCTCCCCCGTCAGAGCCAGCGCGCAGTGCGCCAGCGGGGCCAGGTCCCCCGAGCAGCCGAGGCTGCCGTATTCCGGCACGACCGGCGTGATCCCCGCGTTCAGCATCGCCGCGTATCCGTGCGCGGTCTCCTCCCGCACCCCGGTATGACCGGTGGCCAGGGTCGCCAGCCGAAGCAGCATCGTCGCCCGGACAACCTCGCGTTCCACCTCTGGGCCAGAGCCGGCCGCGTGGCTACGGACCAGGCTGGCCTGCAGCCGCGCGCGCAGGTCCGCGGGGATGTGGCGGGTCGCCAGCGCTCCGAACCCGGTCGAGACGCCGTAATGCGGCGCGGTATCGCCAGCCAGCGAGTCGATCACCGCCCGGCCGCGGCGGATGCGGGCCAGTGCCTCGGCGGGCAGCACGACCCGGGCACCGTCACGGGCCACCGCGGCCACATCCGCCAGCGACGGCGGGACCAGGCCCACCTGCACGGTCTGGAGCACCTGACGGCCGTCGGCCGCGAGCGAGCGTGTCATGTTCCCTCCGTACCAGCGATCAGTGCCAATAGCTTTCCGTGACCCCTGGCGGCGTCCGCAGGCGGGGCCCTTCGCGCCGCTTGCCCCCCGGGAGGCTGTGCAAAGAACTAGTAATTGCAAATTAATTGCATAATAATGGCGTCTGGCGAGCGGCGCCCAGGCGCGGAAGGGACCCACAGTGGCCAGGGGCGAGGCGGGACGGCAGGGGACCGGTCCCGGGGAGGGCGGTAGGACCCGGTACACCCGGGCTTTCGACCGCCGGCTGCTGCGGCTGGCGATGCCAGAGCGCCGGGCTCTTGCCGGCGCGATCGCGCTTGGCCTGGTGATAGCGGCGTCGCGTATCGGCCAGGGTGTTGCGATCGCTTTCGGCCTAGCCGTGGTGTTCAGCCACCACGAGTGGACGGCGATCCTTCCGTGGGTCGGTCTGGCGGTGGTCTTGGTGGTGGTGCGCGGGATCGCGACCGCCGCGCAGGGCGCGACGATGGCCGGGACATCGGTTCGTATCACCACCGACCTGCGGATCAGGCTCGTGTCGCGGATCCTGCTGCTCGGCCCTGCCTGGGTGGCGCGGGAGCGGTCGGGGGAACTCCAGGCCGTCATGGTGGACGGTGTGGAGAAGCTGGACGCCTACTTCCGCCTGTTCCTGGCCAAGGTAATCGTCGCGGGGATCGCCTCGGCCGCCATCATCGCCATCGTCATCTGGATCGACCCGGTAGCCGGGTCGGCGGTGGCGGCGTTCGCGCTCGCCGTGATCTTCCTGCCGTCGGTCGAGTACCGGGCGCTAGGGGCGCACATGGAGTTCTGGTCGGCCAGCTACCGGCCGCTGGCGGCCGAGTTCGTCGACAACCTGCAGGGGATGGCGACGCTCAAGACGTTCGGGGTTGCCGAGCGCCGCGGCCGGGAACTCGAGCGGCGATCCGCGGATGTCCGCGATGCCGGCATCCGCCTAACCTCGGTCTCCGGTGTGTACGCGGGGATGATGACGCTTGCCGTGGCGGCCGGGGTCGCGGCCGGCTTGTCCGCCGGGGCGTTCCGCCTCGCCGAGGGTCACCTGACCACCGAGCATCTGCTGCTCATCCTGCTGCTAGCCGTCGAGTGTTTCGGGCCGGCCCGTGACATCCACAACGCGATGCACGGCGCGATGTGGGGAATGGCGAAGGTCGAGCGGGTCTTCTCGGTGCTGGCGGCACGGCCGGGCGTCCCTGCCGAGGCGGCCGGCCCGGCGACCGGGGCCGTGACCGGCGACGGCCCAGGCAGCGCGCTGGGCCGGCCGGCGCTCCGATTTGAGGCGGTCACCTTTCGCTATCGGCCCGGCGCCCGCGCCGCGCTCGCCGATGTCAGCTTCGAGGTGATGCCCGGCGAGACGGTGGCCATCGTCGGCGCCTCCGGAGCAGGGAAGACCACGATCGCCTCGCTGGTCCTGCGCTTCTTCGATCCGGAATCGGGCCGGATCGTGATGAACGGCACGGACCTGCGCCGGGTTCCCCCGGACGAGGTCCGACGTCAGGTGGCGCTCGTACCGCAGGACACCTTCCTGTTCCACGCCTCCGTTCGGGACAACCTGCTGCTCGCCGATCCGAACGCGGACGACGACGCGGTCGCCGGGGCCGCGAGGCTCGCGCACGCGAGCACGTTCATCGAGGACCTGCCGGAGGGCTACGGAACGATCGTGGGCGAGCGTGGGCTGCGGCTGTCGGGCGGCCAGCGGCAGCGGATCGCCATCGCCCGCGCGCTGCTGAAGGACGCCCCGGTCCTGATCCTGGACGAGGCGACCTCCGATGTGGACGTGGCCGCCGAGGTGGAGATCCAGTCCTCGCTCGAGAACATCCGGCACGGGCGGACCACGCTGGTCATCGCCCATCGGCTCTCCACTGTCCGGTACGCCGACCGGATCCTGGTCCTGGAAGGTGGCCGCATCGCCGAGGAAGGCACCCACGACCAGCTGCTCGGATACGGCGGCAGCTACGCCCGCCTGGTCGACGCGCAGCGGATGCCATGACCGCCTCGCCGCCCCTGCCTGCGCGGGCACGGTTCAGCGCCGTCGGCAGGCTGATCGCCAGCCTGCGGCCGGTCGCGGCGCTGCTGCGGCCCTACCGCTGGCTGGTGCTGGCCACGGTGCTCGTAAACGTCTGCGTCTACATCACCACGATCGCCGCGGCCGCAGCCGGGGCCGCGCTCGTCGGGCGGGCGATCGCCGGCGCCGACAGCCACCAGCTACGGCCGCTGCTGTGGCTGGTGGTCGGGCTGGTGATACCGGCGGGCGTGTTCGGCTGGCTCGACATGGTGGTTACCCACGTGGTCTCGTTCCGGCTGCTGCACGAACTGCGGCTGGTGCTGTACCGCCGGTTCCGCGACCTCGCCCCGGCCTACCTGATCGAGCACCGCTCGGGCGACCTGGCCCGCGCGTCCCTCGCCGACGTCGAGCTGATCGAGCTGTTCACCTCGCACATCGCGCCGCCGATCGTGGCCGCGCTGATCGTGCCCACGCTGGCGCTGATCGCGCTGGCGGTGATCAACCCGATCCTGGCGCTGGTCGTCCTGCCGTTCACGATCGCCGTCGCGTCGGTCCCCTCCTGGCTGCTTGAGCGGGCCCGGGCGCAAGGGCAGGCGCTGCGCGAGGATCTCGGCGAGCTGGGCGCGAACGTGGTCGACGTCGTGCAGGGCACCCGCGAGGTGCTCGCCGCGGGCGCGGGCGCCGTGGTGCTCGACCGCATCCGCAGGCAGCACGGCCGGATCCTGCGCGCGAGCGTCTCGCACGGACGCCGCAGCGGCCTGGAACAGGCGGCCACGGAGACGCTCGTCGGGCTCGCCGCGATCGCGACCCTTGCGACCGCGGCGGTCCTCAAGCTCGACGGCTCGATCAGCACGGCCAGCTACCCGGTCGCGATCGTCATCGCCACCGGGGCGTTTGCCCCGCTCGTCTCTGTTTCCGCCCCGTTCCGGGAGGTCGGCTCCGTTGCCGCGGCGGCGGACCGCATCCGGGTCCTGCTGGCGGCGCGGCCCACGGTCACCGACCAGGTGACCGCGGCGCCGGTGGCCGAGGTGAGCCCCCGGGTGGTATTCGACGACGTCCGGTTCCGCTACGGCGATCACCTGCCCGAGGTCCTGCACGGCGTCTGTTTCGGCATCGAGCCCGGGGAGACGGTCGCGCTGGTCGGGCACTCCGGCGCGGGCAAGTCGACCTGCGCCAGCCTGCTCGCCCGGCTGTGGGATGTCGGCGGCGGGTCGATCACCGTCGGCGGCTACGACGTCCGCGCGTTCCCGCAAGACGATCTCAGGCAACTCATGGCCGTCGTTCCGCAAGAGGTCTACCTGTTCCACACCACAATCCGCGAGAACGTCCGGCTCGGCCGGCCCGCCGCTACCGACGAGGAAGTGGAACTGGCCGCCGAGCTCGCGCAGGCCGGGCCGTTCATCAGGGCGCTGCCCGATGGCTGGGAGACGGTTGCCGGCGAGCGGGCGGCAACCCTGTCGGGCGGGCAGCGGCAGCGGATCGCCATCGCCCGCGCGCTGCTGCGCGACGCGCCGATCCTGATCCTGGACGAGGCGGTCAGTAACCTGGACGCCGAGTCCGAGCGCGCCCTGCACACCGCCCTGCAGCGGGTCTCGGCAGGCCGGACCACGCTGCTGATCGCCCACCGCCCGTCCACCATCAGGCTCGCGGACCGCATCGTGGTCCTCGACGCCGGCCGGGTCGCGGAGACCGGAACGTATGACTCGCTGCTCGCGGCCGGGGGCACGCTGGCCCGATTGCTCGCCAAGTCCACGAACCAGATCGGGAGCGAAGCCGACGCCATATAGGGACGCTATGGGTTGGTGACCCTGGTTGCGAAATACAGGTACTTGCGACTTATGTGCAACTGAGTTAGCGTGCCGCTAGACGCAGGATCTGCTGCGTAGCTGATCCGAGAGGTGAAGGCCATGACCGCTCAGAGCGTGACGCCGGACGTCGGCATGAGCATGCGGAGGATTTTCCGGCAGTCCTTCCATTCCATGAGCCGGACCGAAAAGCTGCGAGTGATCGAGATGTACGGCACGATCCTGGCCCTGCACGCGCTCGGGTTCGCGGTGTTCCTCGCGTACGTATGGCACGCGCACTACAAGTACTTCGGCATTGGCCTCTGCGTCACGGCCTACACCCTCGGGCTGCGGCACGCCTTCGACGCCGACCACATCTCGGCGATCGACAACACCACCCGCAAGACGATGAACGAGCGGCAGGGCACCGACAAGCCGCGGCCGTTCGGGTACGGTTTCTTCTTCTCTATGGGCCACTCGACGATCGTGATCGCGATCGGCGTCGGGCTCATCATCGCCGTCAAGACCGTGCTGCCGGCGGTGACGCACTCCAACTCCTCGCTCGAATCATTCGGCGGTACGTTCGGCACCATCGTGTCCGCGGCCTTCCTGTTCCTGATCGGCCTGCTGAACCTGGTCATCCTCGGCGGGATCATCAAGGTGTTCGGGTCGATGCGGCGCGGGCAGTACAACGAGGCGGAGCTGGAGCGGCAGCTGGAGAACCGCGGGTTCTTCTACCGGTTCTTCGGCCGCTGGATGAAGACCATCAACAGGGAATGGCAGATGTACCCGGTCGGGGTGGTATTCGGCATGGGCTTCGACACCGCCACCGAGGTCGCCCTGCTGACGGCCACCGCGCTTGCGGCCTCCGAGCACATCCCGTGGCAGGCGATCATCTGCCTGCCGATCCTGTTCACCGCCGGGATGAGCCTGATGGACACCACCGACGGCATGTTCATGAACCTGGCCTATGGCTGGGCGTTCTTCAACCCGGTCCGCAAGGTGTTCTACAACCTGGCCATCACCGGCCTGTCGGTCGCGATCTGCTTCTTCATCGGCGGCATCGAGACCCTCAGCCTCATCCCGCAGGACTTCCCGCACTCCTTCAGCCAGACCAGCGGGTTCTGGGGCTTCATGTTCAACTTCGACATCAACAAGGCCGGGTTCGTGATCGTCGGGATGTTCATCGTCACCTGGGCGGTGGCCATCGCGATCTGGCGGTACGGGCACATCGAGGAGAAGTGGAGCGCCCGCCTGCAGGGCGCGGGAGGCCCGGAAACGCCGCTCTCGCCGCCATGGGCTGAGGCCGAGAGCTCCGAGTAAACGCCGGCTGCCGGCTGGGCGCCGAACCGGGCAGGGCGCCGCGGCTCACTACACTCCCTGCTTGGAGTGGTAGAGAGCTGGAGGGATGCCCGTGGAGCGACCGTTCCGGGTGCGCAGGTCGTGCCTGGCCGTGCCGGCCAGCAATCAGCGGTTCATCGACAAGGCCAGGGACCTGCCGGTAGACGAGCTGTTCCTTGATCTGGAGGACGCCGTCGCCCCGGCGGCCAAGGAGCAGGCGCGGGCGAACGCGGCCGCGGCGGTCAGCGGCGACTGGGGCGGCCGGCTGGTCGCGGTCAGGGTCAACGACGCAGGCACCCAGTGGGCTCACCGCGACGTGCTGGCCGTGGCGGCCGGCGGCCGGGTCGACGTCATCATCTTGCCGAAGGTCGCCTCGCCGGACCATGTGGTGTGGCTGGACCTGCTGCTCGGCCAGGTAGAGCGAGAGGCGGGGATGGCGGTCGGGCAGATCGGAATCGAGGCGCAGATCGAGGACGCCAGCGGGCTGGCGGCGGTGAACGCCATCGCGGCGGCGTCGCCGCGGCTCGAGGCACTGGTGTTCGGGCCCGCGGACTTCATGGCCAGCGTCGGGATCAGGTCGCTGGACGTCGGCGGCCAGCCGGAGGGCTACGTCGGCGGCGACGCGTACCACTACGCGCTGATGCGGATCCTGATCGCGGCTCGTGCCCGCGGCCTGCAGGCCATCGACGGGCCTTACCTCAAGGTCCGCGACGTCGACGGCTTCCGGCGGTCGGCGGTCAGCTCGGCGGCGCTCGGCTACGACGGCAAGTGGGTCCTGCACCCGAGCCAGGTCGAGGCGGCCAACGAGGCGTTCGCGCCCTCGGAAGCGGACTACGCGCGCGCGGCACGGCTCATCGAGGCGTACGCGCACGCCACCGGGGTCGACCGGCGTGGCGCGGTCATGCTGGACGACGAGATGATCGACGAGGCATCGCACAAGATGGCCCAGGTCATCGTGGCCAGGGGCAGGGCGGCCGGCTTCGGCTAGCCTCGCCAGAGGGTTCCCGCGGCGGTCTGGCGTCCGTACAGATCGCGGATCGTGGTCTGGATCGGCTCCTCCCCCGGCGCTGCCGACACGACCATGCCGCGGCCGTCGAACAGCGGCGCGGCCAGCCGGTATTCGAAGAACCGATGGTCACCGCCGCCGCGGGCGCGGGCTGCCTCAGCCATCGCGAGTGCCTGCAGCGGCCCGTGGACGAGCAGGCCCGGGTAACCTTCGACGTCGCGCGCGTAGTCACGGTCGTAGTGAATGCGGTGCCCGTTGTAGGTGAGCGCCGAGAACCGGAACAGCAAGGTCGGCGAGGTGTCGATGGCCCACTCCCCCGCGGCGGCCGGGACCACCGGGTGCTGGCCGGCACCTGCTACCGGTGCGGGCGCCGATGGCACCGCGTCGCGGTAGACGATGTCCTGCTGCTCGTCGATCACGACGCGGTCGGCCTGAAGGACCTGCTGCCCGATCACGACGAAGGTCAGCGGGCCCGACCGGCCCTGCTTTTCCTCGACGGACAGCACGCTGGTGCGCCTGGTGGCCGTCTGGCCGCAGCGCAGCGATCCGGTCGCCCGGACCCGGCCGCCCGCCCACATCCTGCGGCGGCCAGGCCCCGGCGGGGTCGGCAGCGTGCCCCGGACCGGGTGCCCGTCGGGTCCCAGGTCGGCCTGTGCGGGCCGGTCGAGCAGGTAGACCCAGTGCCACAGCAACGGCAGGCCCTCGCCATGCCCCAAGTCGGGAACCGGTACGCCGAGGAGGGAACCCAGCGCCTCGGCGGGTCCTGGCAGCAGCAGTTCGCTGCGCTCGATGACGTCCTCCATACCGCTCCCCTTCCGCCCTAACTTTGGCCGACTAAATCGATCGCCATGGAACCAGCTGAACGGGTTATGATCGCTTTTCAGAAGCGGCGGCCGCCGACGATATGGCCGACTAAAGCAGTACCGTACCGGAACGGGAGTCCGAAGTGGAACCCAGGGTCCTCAGCGCGTACCAAAAGGAAGGAACCGGCGAGGGCGCCGCCTACCGGCAGCTCGCGCAGGACTTGCGCAGCGCGATCGACGACGGGCGGTACCCCGCGGGGCGGCGGCTGCCGACCGAGGCCGAACTGATCGCCACGACCGGACTGGGCAGGCAGACGATCCGCCGCGCCTTCCAGGAACTGGCCGCCGAGGGCGCCATCTACCGGGTTCCGGGCCGCGGCACCTTCGCCGTGCCTGGTGACGGCAGGTACCTGCGGTCGTTCGGCAGCATCGATGACCTGATGGCCCTGTCGATCGACACCGAGCTGCAGGTCGTCGAGCCGCTGCACGTGCTGGCGAGCGTCGCGATCGCGGATCGGCTGGAACCCGGCGCCGACACGGTGATGGCCGTCTCGTTCCTGCGCCTGCATGCCGACCTGCCGTTCTGCTACACGCGGGTGTACCTGCCGATGCGGATCGGCCGCAGGCTGCGGGACCTGCCGGAGGTCACCGCGCTGGCCGAGCCCGGCGGCCGCGCCAGCCTTACCCTGATCGGCCTGATGGACCGGGTGAGCGAGCGGCCCATCTACAGCGCGGTGCAGAACGCGACCGCGGTGGCCGCGGACGCCGATATCGCGCACCTGCTCGGCTGCGACGGGGGGCAACCGGTGCTCCGCATCGACCGCCTGTACCGCGACAGGGAGCTGACGCCGCTTGAATACGCCGTCAGCCACTTCCACCCGGACCGCTATTCCTACCAGATCCAGCTCAGGGCGCAGCTGGACCACGGGACCCCGTGAACGCCGCCGCCCCGCTCGACGGGCTGACCGTGCTCGAGGTCGCGACCTTCGTCGCGGCCCCGCTCGGCGGCCTGACCCTCGGGCAGCTTGGCGCGGAGGTGATCCGGATCGACCCGGTAGGCGGCGGCGCCGACCTGGGCCGCTGGCCGCTCGCCCGGTCCGGCACCAGCCTGTTCTGGACCGGCCTGAACAAGGGCAAGCGCTCGGTCACGCTCAACTTCCGCGACGCCGCGGGCCGGCGCCTCCTCGGCGAGCTGCTCACCGCCACCGGCCCGGGCGGCGGGATCGTGCTGACGAACGCGGTCGGGCAGGCCTGGCTCGGCTACGACGAGCTCGTCCGCATCCGACCCGACCTGATCCACCTACAGATCCACGGCCACCGCGACGGCCGCGCCGCCGTCGATTACACCGTCAACGCCGAGACGGGATTCCCGCTGGTCACCGGCCCGGAGGGCCTCGACGGGCCGGTGAACCACGTGCTTCCGGCCTGGGACGTGGCGTGCGGGCTTTACGCGGCCGTCGGGCTGCTCGCCGCCGAGCGGCATCGGCAGCGCACCGGCGAGGGCGGCCAGATCACGCTCGCGCTGGCGGACGTGGCGCTTGCCGTCGCCGGGCACCTGGGCTTCCTGGCAGAGGCGCAGGTCAACGGGACGGACCGGCCAAGGATCGGGAACCACCTGTACGGGGGGCTGGCGCGCGACTTCCGCACCCTGGACGGCGAGCGGGTCATGGTGGTCGCGCTGACCAGGCGCCACTTCGCCGACCTGGCCGCGGTAACCGGGCTGGCCGGCACGTTCGCCGAACTGGAGCGGCTGCTCGGCGCGGACTTCGGCACCGACGGCGACAGGTACCGGCACCGCGCGGTGATCACCGCCCTGCTCGAGCCGTGGTTCGTCGGCCGCACGCTCGCGGACGTGGAACGGGACCTGGCGGGCTGCTCCGTACTGTGGTCGAGGTACCGGCGCTTCACCGACCTGGCCGGCGACGGCACCCTGGCCGCCAGTGCCCTGATGCGGGAGATCGACCAGCCGGGAGTCGGGCCGGTCCTGGCTCCGGGTTCGCCGCTGACCATGGACGGCGCCCGCGCGGCCGGCCCGGCGCCGGTGCTCGGCGCCGACACCGCGGCGGTGCTCACCGGGATGCTCGGCATGTCCGCGGCCGAGGTCCGCGCTCTCGCCGACAACGGGGTCGTGGGCGCGCCGGACGCGGGCCAGGACGATGCCGGCAACAGATGCGCCAGCCAGAGGCCGGAGCTAGAAGGAGACCGATGCGACGCCTTACGGAGACCGACGGCCTGACGCAGACGCAGCGCGACATCATCACGGCGGTGCGGGAGTTCGTGGCCGCCGAGATCATCCCGGTGGCCACCGAGCTCGACCACTCCGACACCTACCCGGACCAGATCGTGGCGGGCCTGCGGGAGCTGGGCGTCTTCGGGCTGATGATCGACGAGCGGTACGGCGGCCTCGGCGAATCGCTGCTGACCTATGCGCTGGTGGCCGAGGAGATCGCACGCGGCTGGATGAGCATCTCCGGCATCATCAACACCCACTTCATCGTCGCCTACCTCATCGGCCGGCACGGCACCGACGAGCAGAAGGCCGCCTTCCTGCCGAGGATGGCGACGGGCGAGATACGCGCCGCGTTCTCGATGTCGGAGCCCGGCCTCGGGTCCGACGTCGCGGCGATCCGCACCGCCGCGACGCCCGACGGCGACGACTACGTCATCACCGGGCAGAAAATGTGGCTCACCAACGGCGCGTCCGCCAGCCTGGTGGCGCTCCTCGCCCGGACGCCGGAGGGAGCGGCCAAGCCGCACCAGAACCTGACCGCGTTCCTGATCGAGAAGGACGGCGGGTTCGGCGAGACCCGGCCGGGGCTCACCGTGCCCGGGAAGATCGCCAAGATGGGGTACAAGGGGGTCGACACGACCGAGCTCGTCCTCGACGGCTGCCGGGTTCCCGCGGCCAGGGTCCTCGGCGAGCGCCCCGGCCAGGGCTTCTACCAGATGATGGATGGAATCGAGGTCGGGCGGGTGAACGTGGCCGCGCGCGGCTGCGGGGTCGCCCAGCGCGCCTTCGAGCTGGCCATCGCGTATGCGCAGCAGCGGGAGGCGTTCGGCAAGCCCATCGCCAGGCACCAGGCGATCGAGTTCAAGCTGGCCGAGATGGGGACCAAGGTGGTGGCGGCGCACCAGATGATGGTGATGGCGGCGCGGCGCAAGGACTCCGGCGAGCAGAGCGACCTCGAGGCGGGCATGGCGAAGTACCTCGCCAGCGAGTACAGCAAGGAGGTCGTCGAGGACGCCCTGCGCATCCACGGCGGCTACGGATACTCCCAGGAGTACGAGATCGAACGCCTCTACCGCGACGTCCCGATGCTGCTGATCGGCGAGGGCACAGCGGAGATCCAGAAGATGATCATCGGGCGCCGCCTGCTGGAACGCTTCAAGGCAGGATCAGGCTGATCGCCGCCCGGGGCGGCCTGGAGTGCGGGGTCCTTCGTCCCCGCTGATGCGAGGATGAGGGACCCGCACCTTGCCGCCGACGGGCGCGGCAGCACGACCGGCGGAGCGGGGCTGGGTGCCACCGTGCCCGTTCTACTTAACTGTAGATAACCAGTTCGATTCCTGCGTTCCCCACGGATGGGCGTACGGCCGGTGCTGGCTACGCTATGCACTCCACTTCAAGCCGCTCGGGAGCCGCTGCGCCGATTGACGTCGGCGCAGTATTCTGCGGCGTCCACCCTTCGTAACGGACCGGGCTCGATGCGATGGTCACGGCAGCCGGTTGCCGCCGCATTACTTCCCGGGTAACCAGCCTGCGGATCCAGGAACTCACTGTCACGCCGTCTCGGTCGGCGAGCCGCTTGACGGCATCGATCAGGGACTGCGGGAACCTGACAGGCACGGTTGCGCTCAAGCGGCGCCCCCGGCGCCGGTACGCGGGACCCGCGGGGACCTGGTTCGCCGGATCACTGTAAAACTCGTGTTCCTGGTTCTCATCCATGCTGCCACCCTGTGTCTCGTCGGTACTGCCTGTCAAGCTGGCCTCTACAGGGATAGACGCCAATCGGTCTGGCTTTGTTCGCGGTTCGGCCGGGTGCTAGCGGGACCAGAAGGATATCACCAGGGACTTGGCCGACCATGAGCCAGTCCGCTGACCTGTCCTCGCGACCGGGATAGAAGAGCGGGTTGTCTGTCCAGACCTCGTAGACGTCACACAGGTCCATGCCCTGGTGCTTGTAGAGGTGGATGAGCTGATCGTCAACCTCGAACGGGTCTATCTCGTCCAGAGCTTCGACATCAAACGGGGTGCGCGTCACCTAGCCATGTTAACAGCTATCGTGTGATACGTTGTGATACATGGAGTTGACTACGGCGATGCTCGCCGACGGGGCGCAACAGGCTGGTGGCAAGCTATACGTGCTGGGCGGCCAGTGGGACCGCCTAGTGGTGCCGAACTTCCCGACGCAGCATCCGACGATGGCCCTCGTGCTCGTCATCAAGGTTGAATACAACGAGGCGCTCGACCGCCACGAGCTCGATGTCCAGCTAACGCTCGACGGGCAGCCCATGGACGCGCGGGCTGCGGGCGCGATGATTACGGGACATTCGCCTGGTCAGGCCCGCGGAGCTCCGACCTTCGTGCCTCTGGCGCTGACGTTCAACAACATAGTGTTCGAAAATCCCGGCCGGTATGAGTGGGTTATCACCGTGGACGGGGGCGAGCTTGGGCGAGTGCCGCTCGAAGTACTGCAGGGTCCGGCTCCAGGGATCCTTATGCCTCCAGGGATGCCTAATCCGTGATAAGCGGTGCCTGATCTAGGCCAGCGTCGGCGCGGCCGGAGGCGGAGTGCAGCTGTCGTATGTGCTCGTCTCGTGTAAGCAGGCTTTCCTGACAGCGGGTGTCGTAACGGTGTTCGCGCCCCGCGCCGATAGGCCTGTGATCGGTCGTAAGCCGTATGGTAACGGGCAGGCGGCTCCTCTCCGCTGAGGGTGGGCCGCTTGCCTCAGCGTGAATTAGAGCTGCGTCGTCGCCTCGACGGTCAGGCGGCGAGCAGGGCCGGTGTGTGCAGAGTTGCTGCGATCCCTTCTTCGGTAACCGGTGGCCCGCTCCGTCCCGCTGCGGCCGCCCAGACGTGGTGCCAGTGTGGCGCTGAGTCGTTTGCGGTGCAGCCGGGGCATCCGGGCCGTGGCCCGGGGGGAATGAAACCCCGTTTCCAGTACCTCCTAGGGTGCTGAAAGCCGGGTTTCATTCCGCAGCGGCGGCTCCGCTGAGGCGGCTCCGCTGAGGCGGCTCCGCTGAGGCGGCTCCGCTGAGGCGGCTCCGCTGAGGCGGCTCCGGAGCAGTGGGCGGGGGGCTTAGCTGGGGAGGCTGAAGGCCCAGTTGAGGAGGCGGGTGGGGTCGGCGCCGTTGACGGTGGTGCCGACGCCTGGGCTGTCCAGGGT
>JASHTQ010000335.1 GCA_030040475.1 Streptosporangiaceae bacterium | reverse complement strand
CCCGCCAGCGACCTGTCCCTCCTCGACGAGCTGCCCTACGCCCCCGGCCTGCTCGCCCAGGCACCCGACGACCTGCGCGAACGCCTCGCCGCCGCGTTCAGCCTGCAAGCCGTCTACCGCCAGGACATCAGGCAGGCCACCATCGTCCTGACCATCACCGACACCACCCCCGGCATCATCACCGCCATCCTGAACGACCCCCGCATCGACAGCGACACCGCCGCCACCAAGGCCCCGGCCGGCGAGCCTCCCACCAGCCAGGACACGTCCGTAGACGTATCACGCACCCCTATGACGGTAGTTTTGACCCACGATCTTGCTAGTGCCGGACAGCGGGGACAGATGAGGCAGGTGGGGTGGGGCGGTTGCGGCAGGAGTGATCCGCGGGGCGGGGGCGATCGGCGGAGCGGGGGCGATCGGCGGAGCGGGGGCGATCGGCGGGGCGGACGTTACCAGCCGGGGCGCTTACCGGCTAGGACGCTTAGAAGTGCAGGGCGGACCTTAGAAGAGCAGGGCGGACAGGGAGGACCTCGCCTTGGCCACGCGCGGGTCGCGGGGCGGCAGGATGTCGAACAGGCCGACCAGGTGGACCCGGGCCTTGTCCCTGTCCTCCCCTGAGGTCCGCCTGATCACGCCGAGCAGCCGGTCGAAGGCCTCCTCGAAGCGCCCCGACGCCAGGTCGATGTCGGCCACGCGGGTCTGGGCCTCGACGTCGTCCGGGTGCTCGGCCGCGTCACGGCGGACTCGGGCCTGGTCATAGGAGCCGACCCGGCGGATCAGGTTGACCTGGGCCAGGCCGGACTTTGCGACGGGATCGCCCGGCGAGGCCGCGAGCTCCGCCTCGAAGGCCCTGGCCGCGGCGTCCAGGTCACCGCGCTCCATCGCCGCGCGGGCCTCGGCGTAGGCCGGCGGCGCCGTGGGCGCGCCGCGCGGTGTCCGCCCGTCTCGTGCCCTCGGGACCCCGGCGTCCTCGTCGTCGGCGTCCTCGTCGCCCGCCTGGCCGGCGGCTGGCTCCTGGATAAGACCCGCCTGCTCGGCTATCGCCATGACCTGGCCAAGCCACTGGCGGACCTGCGCCTCGGGCATCGCGCCGAGGAAGGCGTCGACCAGCTTGCCGCCGATGACCGCCACCACCATGGGGATGCTCTGCACCTGGAGCGCCGCGCTCAGCTGAGGGTTCGCGTCGACGTCCACCTTGGCGAGAATCCACTGACCGCCGGCCTCGATGGCCAGCTTCTCAAGCACCGGCCCGAGCTGCTTGCACGGCCCGCACCACTCCGCCCACAGATCCATGATCACGGGCGTGGTGCGCGAGCGCTCGACGACGTCGGTGTTGAAGGTCTCCTCGGTGACCTCGATGACGTAGCCGTCGCCGTTCGCGCCGGAGCTGTCGGACTGAGCCGCCTGCTGCCTGCGCTGCGCGGCGGCCTGCCGCGCACCCAGATCGACGGCACCATAGAGCGAAAAATCCCGCGGCTGCATGACTCCATCCTGCCGCATCCGCGCCACATCCTGATCCAGGGGTGTCCGGCACCGTGGTGCGCGACCGGGGTCAGGCCAGGCGGGTAACCTCCACGGTCACGTCCTGGGACCTGACCGGCGGGCCGTGGTAGATGCCCTTGAGCGGCGGGACGTCGGCATAGTCCCGGCCCCTGGCGACGACCACATGGCGTTCGGCGACGGCGGCGCCGCTTGTCGGATCGCAGGGGAGCCAGGAGCCCGCCCAGTACTCCACCCAGGCGTGGCTCTGGCCGGCGGCGGTGTGACCGGGTTCGGCCGACGGGTCGGCGTGCAGGTAGCCGGAGACGTACCTGGCGGGCAGCCCGGCCGTGCGCAGCAGCGCGACCGTGACATGGGCCATGTCCTGGCACACGCCCTGCCCCTGATCCCAGGCTTCCTGGGCGTTGGTCTGCACCCCGGTCGTTCCGGTCACGTAGGTCACGTGCGAGCGGACGTGGTCCGCGATCCCTGTTGCGGCCGCGATCGGGTCCGCGCCGCTCACCGCCTCGGTGACCGCCGCGACGACGGCCGGGGTCACGGTGGTGAGCGGCGTCGGCAACAGGTACTCAAGCAGCCGGCCTGAGGCGGCCAGGGTGCGCAGCTCGGCCCAGGAAGGCGGCGGGGCGGGCGGGGCGGGCGGGGCGGGTGGAGCGCCGGCGCCGTGGGTCTCGACGGTGGCCTGGGCGGTGACCACGAGATCGGTGTGCGGCTCGGAAAGGTCGAACGCGCTGACGAACGTGCCCCAGTAGTCGCAGTAGGTCCGCACCGGGACCCCGGTGCCGACGGTGACCCGGCTCTCCAGGGTGACCTGCGTCGGCAGCGTGAGCGGTGTCATCCGGGCCTCGTTGAACGAGGCGCGCACCGGATCGGAGTAGCCGACCCTGGTGGTGTGCACTACCCGCAGCCGCCAGCCCATCCTCAGCCGCCCCTTTCCCAGCTGACCGGCGCCTCGTACTGGAAGTACCGCCTGGTGATCGCCTCGCAGGCCGTCACGCAGGCCCGCTGGAGGGCGGCGAGCAGCTCGGGGAGCTGGCCGGGCAGCTGCTGCGGGTCGGCGTACTCCAGCCTGGTCCGCAGCAGGCCTACCGGGCGCCTGGCCGGGTCGTCCATGCCCATCCGGACCGGGCCGGGGTTCAGCGCGAGCAGGCAGTCCTCCGCGGTGACGAGCGAGTGCATGACCGACCGCGGGAACAGCCGGTCAAGCAGCAGGAACTCGGCCACCCTCGACGGCTCGGCGGTCCAGCCGTGGGTCCTGATGAACGATTCGTAGGCGCCGCAGGCGTGCAGCAGCAGCGGCCAGCCGAGCTCGGCCGGCGCGGGCATGCGCGCGAGCAGCAGCCTGGCGGTCATGTCGGCCCGCTCAAGGGAGCGGCCGAGGACGAGGAACCGCCAGGCGTCGTCGTGGCTCATGGTCTCCTCGGCGAGGCCGAAGAACAGCGCGGCGCGTTCCCTGATGAACCGGAGGAACACGTGCGGGCCCAGCCGCTCCGCGGCCCGGCGCTGGCCCGCAAGCCCGTGCCCGGTGACGTTGAGGCACTCCCACATCTCGCTGGAGATCACCTCGCGGACACCGCGGGCGCCGGCCCGCGCGGCGAGCACCGCGCCCGCTATCGCGCTCGGATTCTTGACGTCGTAGGCCAGCCGCAGCAGTGCCGTGCCGGCGTCGGGCTCCGCCTCGCCTGGCTCGACGCCCAGGATGGCGAACAGCTGGCTGCAGTCCGCGCCTGAGGACCTGTCGGACGTGCCGAGCACGCGGTGCACGAAGACGTCGACGAGCCGGGCGGTGTCGTCGGCGCGCTCTACGTAGCGCCCGGTCCAGAACAAGGTCTCGGCGATCCGGCTGAGCAGCTCGTCGTTCACTGGTCCGGGCCGCTCTGCCTGGCGGCCGCCGGCTGCGGCCGCCTGGCGGCCAGCGGCATGACGGGCGCGG
>JASHTQ010000334.1 GCA_030040475.1 Streptosporangiaceae bacterium | reverse complement strand
TCGCAGCCGGCCCGGCTGAAGATGAACGTGATCGCGGGCAGCAGCCCGTCGGCGTCCAGCCTGGCGATCGTGTCGGGCCGGTAGGCGGTCGGGAACCTGCGCGGCCGCCTGCCGCCGCGGCCGGGCCGCTGCGGGGCCTTGCGCTCGATCCAGGTGTCGCGCTGGGCCACCCTGAGCAGCTCGGGGTTGACCCTGCTGTGCTCATCGTCGGTGAACAGGTCGTACAGCCTGTTCCCGGCGAGCACGTGCTGCCACAGCGGCACCGGCCGGTGCTCGTCGACGATGACCGCGGTGCCGCCGCGCACCTGGTCCAGCCACTCGCCGAACTCCTCGGCGTTGCTCACCGTGGCCGACAGCGCCACCACCCGCACCGACTCGGGCAGGTGGATGATCACTTCCTCCCAGACCGCGCCGCGGGACGAGTCCGCCAGGTAGTGCACCTCGTCGAGGACGACGTAGCCGAGGCCGGCCAGCGTCTGCGAGCCGGTGTACAGCATGTTCCGCAGCACCTCGGTGGTCATGACGACCACGGGCGCCTCGCCGTTGATGCTGTTGTCCCCGGTGAGCAGGCCCACCGTGCGGTTGTCGTAGCGGCGCACGAGATCGGCGTACTTCTGGTTCGACAGCGCCTTGATCGGCGTGGTGTAGAAGCACTTGCGCCGCTGGGCCAGCGCGAGGTGCACCGCGTACTCGCCGATCACCGTCTTGCCCGAGCCGGTGGGCGCGGCCACGAGCACGCCGCTGCCCTCGCCGAGCGCGCCGCACGCGGCGACCTGGAACTCGTCGAAGTCGAAGTCGTACAGCGCGGCGAAGGCCTCGAACTGTGGGTCATGCCGCCGCTCGCGGAGCGCGGCGTACCGGTCCGCCGGAGTGGTCATGGGTCAAGACTAGGCGGAAACCCTAGTTGAGCCTGTTGCCGGTGTCCGCGTCGTCCATCTCGATCGGGGACAGCTCGTCGTCGGCCAGGCCCGCGTAGGGGTCGGGGCGCAGCCGGGCGCGGCGCTTGTCGTTTTGCCACACGATGAGCTCGGCCACCTCGACGAGGGCCACGCAGGCGCCGCCGAGGATCAGCATCGTCACCGGGTCCGGGCTCGGGTTGGCTATCCCGGCGACGAGGAAGACGCAGAAGATCATCACCCGCCGCCACTTGCGGAACCGCTCGTGGGTCAGGATCCCGACCAGGTTCAGCATGATGATCAGCAGCGGCACCTCGAACGCGATGCCGAACGCGAGCAGCATCGTCATCTCGAAGTTGATGTACGGGTCGACGTCGATCAGGTTCGCGACGCCCTTCGGGGTCAGGTCAAGCAGGTACCGCATGGACCTGTCCAGCGACCAGTAGGCCAGCGTGATCCCGATCAGGAACAGCGGGACGGCGCTGCCCAGGAATATGTAGCTCCAGCGCTTTTCCCTGGAGTACAGCCCGGGCGCGACGAAGGCCCAGATCTGGTACAGCCAGATCGGCGAGGACACGATCACGCCGACGATGAACGCGACCTTCACCCGGAGGTAGAAGGTGTCGAGCGGCCCGTCGAGGACGAGTTCGTTGACGCCGAGCGTGTGACAACCGGTGTAGCCGCGGATGCTGCTCGTACACAGCGGCCGCTCGATGATGTGCCAGGCCCAGTTGAAGAAGACGAACCCGACCACCATGCCCGCGGCAAGGGCAAGCGCCATCTTGACGACCCGGTTGCGCAGCTCACGGAGATGATCCATGAGCGGCATCCGGCCCTCGGGGTTCTGCCGCTTCTGCGAGCTGACGTAGCGCTGGCCGACTATGCGAGCACCCTGGATGGCGCCGGGGAGTTTCGCCATGACGGCTCCCGCCGTGAGTTCGGGTTAGCCGGGCTGGCCAGGGCGGGACTCGGCCGGCGTGCCTGCCGGGGTCACCGGGTCCATGGTCGCGGCTCGCTGCAGGTCACGGATCTGCTGCTGGAGCGCGTCGATCTGGGTCTGCTGGTCTGACTGCGGGGCGGTGAGCTCGCCCGCGGCGAGCTGGGCGGCGGGCGGAGGCCCTGGCGTCTTGTCCTCTCGCTCCTCGTGCAGACCGGACACTTCGGCCTTCAGGATGCGCATCGACTGACCGAGCGAGCGCGCCGCGTGCGGCAGCTTCTTCGACCCGAACAGCACGATAAGGACAACGGCGACGATCAGCACCTTCCAGGGGCTGTCGAAAAGGTCACCAATCATGTCCGTCCTCTTCATCACAGGAGACGTCCTTCTCGGCTGAGTCTACACGGCGACGTCAGCAAGAGTCAGTCTCGCCAGGCTAACAGCGCGTAGCCGTCGATAACACGACATAGTTGGCGAGCGCGGCGGTGGCGGCCTGGCGGACCTCGGCCACCAGCGCCGGCGGCGAGATGACCCGGCCGTCCTCGCCGAGGCGCAGCGCCAGCCGCCGGATCCAGCCGGTATCCGGCGTGCTCAGCACCACCCGCAGCCGCCCGTCGGCGAGCTCGGTCACCGACTCGCACGGGTAGTACTCGGCCACCCAGCGGCCCGCTGCCGACAGCTCGAGGACCACGTGCACGTCGTCAGGCGACGGCCGGAACAGGCCCTGTTCCACGTCAACGTGCGCGGCCTGCGGCGGCGGCGAGGCGGGCACGTCGAGCACGTCGAGGGCGAGCACCCGGTCCAGCCGGAACGTGCGCATCCCCTCGGCGCGCAGGCACCAGCACTCCAGGTACGGCCGCCCCTCCACGACAAGCAGGCGCATCGGGTCCACGTCCCGCTCGGTCGCCTCGTCCCGTCCGGGCACGTAATACCGCAGGTGCAGCCGGCGGCCCGCGTCAATCGCGGCACGGATCCGCGCCGCGAGGCCGTCCGTCTCGGCGCCGGTATTCGCGACCTGCACCGCGACCTGGGCGCTCGCCGAGGCTGCCTCCCCGGCCGCGTCCTCGAGCTTGGCGATGAGCCTGGACAGGGCCGACGTGTCCTGCTGCCCGGGCACCTCGGCCAGCATGCGCAGGGCCACGAGCAGCGCGCTCGCCTCGTCGACGGCCAGCCGCAGCGGCCTGGCGATGGATTCTGCCTGGCTGACGACGATCTCGCCGCCCTCGTACGACAGGTCGATCGGGCAGTAGGGGTCGGGGGCGCGCAGCTCGACGCACCACAGCAGGTTCAGGTCATCGACGAGCTCACGCTCGCTGACCCCGAACGCCGCCGCCGTCTCGGCAAGCCCGACGACCTTCCGGCTCACCACGTACGGCACCAGCGCGAGCAGCCGCTGCAGCCGTTCCGTGCTGGTGACGAGAGCGCTCATCCGAGGGCTCCCTTTAGCCGGGCGATGACGGCCTCGCGCAGGTCGGGAGGGTCAAGGACCACCGCGTCCGGGCCGAACCAGGCGGCGTAGTCGGCGAACGACCCCACGTCGGCGAAGCGCGTCGTGACCAGGTCCCACTCCCCCGGCCCTGCTGAGTCGTCGGCGCGCACGGAGACGGCGTGCTGCCGCAGGCCGACGCCCGCGCCCGCGCGCACCCTCAGCACCGCGGTGTGCTCGCGCGCGGGCACCGAATCCCAGTCGCTGACCAGCTCGCGCACGTCCGCGCCGTCGGGAACGGTCACGCTGCCCGGCGGGCCGCAGAACTTCACCGGGCCCGCGATCCGGCCGAGCCTGAACACCCTGGTGGCGTCGCGTGCCCGGTCCTTGCCCGCCACGTACCAGCGGCCCTTCCTGTTCACCACGCCCCACGGCTCGAGCTCGCGCCGCTGCGGCTCGCTCCGGCCCGCGGCACGGTAGCTGAACGTCACCGGCCTGCGGTCCCTGACCGCCTCCCACAGCGGCCCGAACGCGGGCTCGGGAGTACCCAGCCGCGGCTCTATGCCGTAGCCGACGGGACGATCGCCGGCCGGCTCCGCGTCGGGACCCACCGCGTCGATGCCGGCCGCCCGCAGCTTCAGCAGTGCCCCCGCGGCCGCGCCGGCCAGCGCCGCGTGCTGCCACACCCGGGAGGCCAGGCCGAGCACTGCCGCCTCGTCGGCCTCGAGGCGCAGTTCGGGCAGCTCGTAGGCCTGCCGCCTGATCCGGTACCCGGGTTCCTCGTCGAACGGGTGGTTGACGCCGGTCTCCAGCGGCACCCCGAGCTCGCGCAGGTCTTCCTTGTCGCGTTCGAACATCCGCTTGAACAGGTCGTCCTGCTCCGGGTAGCCCGGCACGGCCTGCCTGACCTGATGGGCAGTGAGATAACGGCTGGTAGAGAGCAGGCACACGACAAGCCCGAGCAGGCGCTCGGTCTTGCGCTTCGACATCTGCCCTCCTGAGTCGCCTCTAAGAATATTGCGCCCCATGACCCCGGGGGGACGCCCCCCAGTACCCCCGGCGCTAAAGTGCCACGGGTGATTACCTGGCGGAAGGGCACGGTCAGCGGGACGGGGCGGGAGTGGGCGGGCGCGGTCGAGCTCGACGTGTCCGTGGACGGCGCGCCGGTGCGGGCGCTGGCCTATCCGGCGCTGACCGGGCGGCCGCAGCCGGGTGACGAGGTGCTGCTGAATACCACGGCGCTCCGCCTGGGCCTGGGCACCGGCGGCTACGCCCTCGTGATCGCGATCCCCGGCCGCCTGCCCGCCGACCCGGAGCCCGGCGGCCACCTGGTCAAGGCGCGTTACACGCCGCTGCAGGCGACCGTGCTCGGCGCCGACGAACAGGGATCGCCGCACCACGAGGTGCTGCGGGAGGCGGATGACATCGACGGGATGCCCGTCGTGGTTGCCGACCTGCACTCGGCTCTCCCGGCCGTGCTGGCTGGGCTCTTTGATTGGGCCGAACGAACGGGGCGTGGCCGCCCCGGGTCCGGCGACGCGCCCACCGTGGTCTACGTCATGCAGGACGGCGGGGCGCTGCCCGCCTGGTTCTCCCGCAGCTGCGCGGCGCTGAAGGACGCGGGCTGGCTGGCGGCCACGGTTACCACCGGGCAGTCGTTCGGCGGAGACCTGGAGACGGTGACCGTGCACACCGGCCTGCTCGCCGCCAGGCATGTGCTCGGTGCCGACGTCGCGGTGGTCGCTCAGGGGCCGGGCAACCTGGGCACCGGGACCCGCTGGGGCTTCTCGGGCGTGGCGGCCGGCGAGGCGGTCAACGCCGCGGCGGCGCTGGCCGGGCGCGCGGTGGCCTGCCTGCGGATCAGCGACGCCGACCCACGTGAGCGCCACCGCGGCGTCTCGCACCACAGCCTGACCGCCTACGGGCGGGTGGCGCTTGCCCGGGCCGACGTGGTGGTGCCGCTGCTGCCCGGCGACTTCGGCGCCCGGATCGTGGCCGACACGGCCCGGCTGGACGGCAGGCACGCGGTGGTGACGGTGCCGGTCGACGGGCTGGCCGAGGCGCTGCGCGCCTGTCCGGCTCCGCTGTCCACGATGGGCCGCGGCCTGGAGGAGGACCTCGCCTACTTCCTCGCCGCGGCGGCGGCCGGCCGGTACGCCGGCCGCCTGCTGCAGCGTCCTGCCGCGGGCTGCCGTTAAGGGGTCAGCCGGACTGCAGGGTCATCGCGTCGATGATGTCCACGACGAAGACCAGCGTGTCGGTGCCCTTGATACCCGCAGAGGACGCGCCGGACTTGCCGTAGCCGTCCTTCGGCGGGACGACCAGCATCACCCGGCTGCCGACGGTCTGGCCGGTCAGGCCGGTGTCCCAGCCGGGGATCACCTGCTCCGGCTTGGCGTCGAGCACGAACCCGAACGGGGTGGAGCTGCTCCACGAGGAGCCGAAGCTCTTCCCTGTCCGCCAGATGTAGCCGACGTACTGCGCGACCACGTACTGGCCCTTGGTGAGCTTGGCGCCATTGCCCTTGATCAGCGTCTTCACCTGGAGCGTGGTCGGCGGCGTGGCCTTGGTGTCAACGGTGACCACCGGCGCGCTGCCGGGCTTGGCGCTGACCGTCGGCAGCCCGCCGCCGCCGTTGGAGACCTGCGTGCCGGACGCGGACGCCTTGTTGGAGTAGACCCCGATGACGTCGATGACGAAGACCAGCGTCGTGCTCTTCGTGATGCCGAGCTCGGCGTCGCCGTTGGCACCGTAACCCTCGGCGGGCGGGATCACCGCGAGCACCCGGCTGCCTGCCTTCTTGCCGATCAGCGCGGTTTCAAGGCCCGGCAGCATCGTGCCGCCGATCACCGCCGGATTGGAGGTGTAGGTATTCGCCTTCAGCGTCGCGGTGGCGCCGTCCCAGAAGTACAGCACGAAGTTCGCGGCGAGCGAGTCCGACTTGGTCAGCGCCGTGCCGTCACCCTGGATCAGCGTCTTGACCGTCAGCGTGTTGTCCGCCTTGGCCTTGGGGATGGTCACCTTGGGCAACATGCCGAACGCCCCTGTCGCCGTCACGGCCAGGTTCGTCTTGTCCGATGGCGCCGCCGCCCGCGGCTTCGACGAGCTGCAGCCTACGAGGACCGCGCACGTCAGCAGCGGAAGGGCGATGAGCGCGAGAAAACGTCGCATGAAAACCTCAGTCGTGTGGGAGTCAGGCCAGCCAGCCTACTGGCACCGCCGAGCGGTCAGGCCCGGATGCAGCCTACCCGAGGGGTTACATGCCGGCGATCAGCTTCTCGACTCTTTCGTCCACCGAGCGGAACGGATCCTTACACAGCACGGTGCGCTGCGCCTGGT
>JASHTQ010000027.1 GCA_030040475.1 Streptosporangiaceae bacterium | reverse complement strand
CGATGGGCTGCACGCAGGTCCTGTCCGGTGACCTCAGGCAGCGCCCCGCAGCTAGTGCCGTGGCCGGACACGTTCGCCCCGCGGATCGCACCTGCCGCAACCGCCGCATCTCACCTGCCTCACCCGCCCCTGCCACCCGCCGCCGGCCCGGATCGTGGGTCAAAACCTCCCCGATAAGGGCAGTAACGACCCACGATCATGACAACAGGCCCGGATCAGGGCGGCGAAGGGAATCACGCGGACGGCTGCCGCGGCGCCCGGCGAGGCAGCCGTTGCTTGCTGCGGCACTAGCTCAGAATTCCTGGTCGAATTCGACGGTGCCCGTCACGCCTACTTGGTAGGCCGAGACGCGGCGCTCGAAGAAGTTGGATAGTTCCTGGACGTCTTGCAGGTCCATGAACGCGAGCGGATTCGCCGAGCCGTACAGCGGCTCGATGCCGAGCCTGGCCAGCCGCCGGTCGGCGACGTGCTCCAGGTAGGCGCGCATATCGGCTAGCGACAGTCCGGCGACGCCCTGCCTGCCAGATCCGGGCCCGAGCAGGTCTTCGGCGAACTGCGCCTCGCACTGCACCGCCTCGGCGAGCATCTCGCGGACCTGATCGGCCATCGCCCGGTCGAACAGGTCCGGTTCCTCACGGCGGGCGGTGTCGACGACGTCGAAGGCAAAGGCCATGTGCATCGATTCGTCGCGGAATACCCAGTTGGTCCCCGAGGCCAGGCCGTTGAGCAGGCCGCGGGAGCGCAGGAAGTAGACGTAGGCGAAGGCGCCGTAGAAGAACAGGCCCTCGATGCAGGCGGCGAAGCAGATCAGGTTGAGCAGGAAGGAGCGCCGGTCCGCGGCCGTGCGCAGTTCCCGCAGCTCGAAGATGGAATCGATCCACTTGAAGCAGAATTCCGCCTTCCTGGCGATGGACGGGATGTTCTCCACCGCCGCGAAGGCGGCTGCCCGCTCGGCCTCGTCGGGGACGTAGGTGTCCAGCAGGGTGAGGTAGAACTGGACGTGGACGGCCTCCTCGAAGAGCTGGCGGGACAGGTACAGCCGTCCTTCGGGCGAGTTGACGTGCTGGTACAGGTTGAGCACCAGGTTGTTGGCGACGATCGTGTCGCCGGTGGCGAAGAACGCGACAAGCCGGGACACCAGGTGCCGCTCGGCCGACGATAGCCGGGACAGGTCGGACAGATCGGAATGAAGGTCGATTTCCTCGACCGTCCACGTGTTCTTGATGGCGTCGCGGAACCGGTCGTAGAAGTGCGGGTAGCGCATCGGCCGGAGGGTCAGGTCCATGCCGGGGTCCAGCAGCAGGTGCCGGGCCGTGGCGGCCGAGGTGCCGGTCATGGTCTGGACGGTGGTCACTGGCATGCCTCGCAGGTCTCGGGGTTCTCAAGGGAGCAGGCGACGGCCGCGCCGGCGTCCTGGCTGGCCGGCGTGCCTGCCAGGGCCACGGTGGCCTGCTGGATCCGGGTGGCGGGGCGGGACCGCAGGTAGTAGGTGGTCTTCAGGCCGGTCTTCCAGGCGTGCAGGTACATCGAGGACAGCTTGCCGATCGTCGGAGCGGCGAGGAACAAGTTGAGCGACTGGCTCTGGTCGATGAACGGCGCGCGGGCGGCGGCCAGGTCGATCAGGGCGCGCTGCGGCAGCTCCCAGGCGGTACGGAACAGCTGCCGGGCCTCCTGCGGCAGCACGGCGAGGTGCTGCACCGAGCCTTCGGCGCGCTTGATCTCGTCGCGGACCTGTGCCGTCCACAGGCCGTGCGCCTTGAGCTCCGCTACCAGGGCGTTGTTGACCTGCAGGAATTCCCCGGACATCGTCTCGCGCTTGAACAGGTTGGACACCTGCGGCTCGATGCACTCATAGCATCCGGCGATCGAGGCGATCGTCGCGGTCGGGGCGATCGCGATCAGCAGCGAGTTGCGCAGCCCGGTCTTGCCGACCTGCTTGCGCAGCGCCTTCCACCGTGACGCCTGCGTGCCCGTGACGCCCCACAGGTCGGGCTGCAGCTTCCCGGCGGCGGCGCGCGTCTGCGCGAACGCCGGATGCGCGCCGTACTCGGCCGCCAGCTCGG
The DNA here is from genome assembly GCA_030040475.1 of Streptosporangiaceae bacterium. The sequence goes on along the minus strand of JASHTQ010000027.1, from coordinate 2,379 downwards.
CGGAGGCCTCCAGCGCGGTCAGGTAGATCTCCTCCGCGATCCGGGCCGACAGCTCACGTGCCTGCGGTGAGTCGAACGAGAGGCGCAGCGCGAAGAACACGTCCTGCAGGCCCATCACGCCCAGGCCCACCGGCCGCCACCTCGGGTTGGACGCGGCCGCCTGCTGGCTGGGGTAGAAGGTCAGGTCGATGACCCGGTCCAGGAACGGCACGGCCGTGCGCACGGTGCTGCGCAGCTTCTCCCAGTCCACCTGCGGGCCTTGTTCCCCCGCCCCGGTGGTGAGGTGCCGCGCCAGGTTGATCGAGCCGAGGTTGCAGACCGCGGTCTCGGCGTCGGTGGTGACCTCGGTGATCTCGGTGCACAGGTTCGACAGGTGCACCACCTGGCCGGGCCGGGCGGTCTGGTTGCACTTGGCGTTGGAGGCGTCCTTGAACGTCATCCACCCGTTGCCGGTCTGCGCCAGCGTCCGCATCATCTTGCCGTACAGGTCGCGCGCCTTCACCTGGCGCACGTACCGGCCGGCCGCCTCGGCGGCCCGGTACACGGCGTCGAACTCCTCGCCCCACAGGTCGGGAAGCTCGGGGACCTGGTCCGGGTCGATCAGCGACCACATCTGGTCCGCCTCGACGCGGCGCATGAACTCGTCCGGGATCCAGTTGGCCAGGTTCAGGTTGTGGGTGCGGCGGGCGTCCTCGCCGGTGTTGTCCCGCAGTTCCAGGAACTCCTCGATGTCGGGATGCCACGGCTCCAGGTACACGCAGGCCGCGCCCTTGCGGCGGCCGCCCTGGTTGACCGCGGCCACGGAGGAGTCGAGGGTCCGCAGGAACGGCACGATGCCGTTGGACGCGCCGTTGGTGCCCCGGATCAGCGCCCCGCGCGACCGTACCCGCGACCAGCCGATGCCGATCCCGCCGGAGAACTTCGACAGCCTGGCGACCTGCCCGTAGCGGGCGTAGATCGAGTCCAGGTCATCGCGCGGGGAGTCGACAAGGAAGCAGGACGACATCTGCGGGTGGCTGGTGCCGGAATTGAACAGCGTCGGCGAGCTGGGCAGGTAGGCCAGCGAGGACAGCAGCCGGTAGAAGCCGATCGCCTCGGCCGGGGTCCGCGACAGCCCGCAGGCGACCCGCATGAGGAAGTACTGCGGGGTCTCGATGACCAGGCGGGTGGACGGGTGGCGCAGCAGGTACCTGTCGTAGACGGTCTTCATGCCGAAGTACTCGAACTCCAGGTCGCCGGCCGGGTCGACCGCGTCGTCCAGCTTGCGCGCATTGTCCTTGACGAACGCCGCGGCCTGGTCCCCGATCAGCCCCTCGGCGTGGCCGAGGCTGACCGCCTGGCTGAACGACGCGACCCCCTGGTTGCGGACCTCCTTGCCGATGTAGGCGGCAAGCAGCCGGGCGGCCAGCCGCGAGTACTGCGGCTCCTCGCCGGTCATCTCCGCCGCGGTCTGGATCGACAGCCGGTCAAGCTCGGCCGTGGTCGCGCCGTCGTACAGCCCGCTGATCGTCTTCGTCGCGACCCGGATGGGGTCGACCTCGTCCAGTCCGCCCGCGCAGCGCTCGACCGCGCGGACGATCTTGTTCACGTCGACCGGCTCGGAGTCCCCGTTGCGCTTCCTGACCTGCATCATCGCTCTCTCCTCGCGAGCTTGCTCCGGATGGCGTGGCTGGCGCGAGAGCGCGGCGAAGCCGCGGGCCCGGCCGCAGCCGGGTCCCCGTGCTCGCCGACCGTCCCGCGCGGCCTGAGCCTGCCGCGCGCACGCTGCGCACGGCGCGCTGGCAGGTCTTCGGACTCGCGGGCGCAGCGCCGTCTCCGGCGCTCCCTACTGGCCGTCGCTTCCCGGGCCGGTCAGGCAAACCGTGACCCAGTGCTGTCCCGCCACGCTCGCCTGCGCGCGACTCGGACGGCTGTCGTTCCCGCTTACCGCTGCGGGGCAGTCCCGGATTCACACCGGGTTCCCTCTTGCCCCCGCGAGCCTGGATGGCCCGCGGAACCAGCTGCAGGCAACACCATATGTAGGAGAGCCTTCAGATCCAAGCACCACATGTCGTGCCGGCGTGTCGTGTCGTCGGGTCGTCCTATCGCGGCATGCCGGTGCCGCCGACGCTGAACCGGCACTCGCCGCCCACGAACGTGGCCAGTACCTGGATCTCGCCGATGCTGCCGGCGGAGACCGCGATCGGGTCGTCGGACAGGACGACCAGATCGGCGAGCATGCCCGGCGCGATCGTGCCCCGGGCATGCTCGGCGTGGCTGGCGTACGCCGAGCCGACGGTGTACGCACGCAGCGCCTCGGCGGCGGTGATCGCCTCGGCCGGGTTGAACGGCACCCCCGAGGCGGTCTGCCTGTTCACCATGTCGTGCACGCCGAGCAGC
>JASHTQ010000333.1 GCA_030040475.1 Streptosporangiaceae bacterium | reverse complement strand
ATGGCGCTGGCGCTGCGGCCGCAGGTGGTGATCATGGACGAGCCGACGACCGCGCTCGACGTGGTCACCCAGCGGGAGATCCTCGAGGAGCTGAAGGACCTGCGGGACCAGTTCGGGTTCTCGATCCTGTTCATCACCCACGACCTGTCGCTGCTGATCGAGATCGCGGACTCGATCGCGGTGATGTACGCGGGCCGGCTGGTGGAGCGGGCGCCGGCGAACGCGCTGTTCCGCGCCCCGCGGCACCCGTACACGCTGGGGCTGCTCAGCTCGTTCCCGCCGCTGCACGGGCCGCGGGTGGCGATGACCGGGATCCCGGGCTCGCCGCCTGACCTGCGGATGCTGCCGAGCGGCTGCGTGTTCCACCCGCGCTGCCTGTTCGCCTTCGACCGCTGCTCCGTGGACTCCCCGCCGCTGGAGACGGTCGGCGGCGACCGTCAGGCGGCCTGCTGGCGGCTGCATGCGAACGGCCCCGTTCCGGTTCCGCCGGAGCTGGCCGTCCCCGAGCCGGACCTGGCGATGAGGAGCCGGCCATGACCGTGCCTGATGCACCCGAGCAGGCCCCGCCCGTGCTGGAGGCGCGCGGCCTGACCAAGCACTTCGCCGTGCACGGGACCGCGGCGGCCGGGCGCAGGCTGCTAGCGCGCGGGCGCGGACGCGGGAGCGGGCACGAACGCGGGCGCGGACGCGGGCTTGCGGTCGGGCCGGGTCCGGTGGTGCACGCGGTCGACGACGTGTCGCTGCGGCTGACACCCGCGCACGTCACCGCGGTCGTCGGCGAGAGCGGCTCCGGCAAGTCCACCCTTGCCCGGCTGCTGGCCAGGCTGGTCATGCCGACCTCGGGCGAGCTGCTGCTCGGCGGTAAGCCCGCGCCGGCCGGCCAGCGCCGCCGGACCGACTACGCCAAGACGGTCCAGATGGTCCTGCAGGACCCGTTCGCGTCGCTGAACCCGGTGCACGACATCCACTACCACCTCAGCCGGCCGTTCAGGGTGCACGGCCTGGCGAAGCCCGGGGCCGACCTCGACGACAAGATCGCCGCGGTGCTCGAGCGGGTGGCGCTGACGCCTGCGGATGCGTTCTGGCACAAGTACCCGCACGAGCTGTCCGGCGGACAGCGGCAACGGGTGGCGATCGCCCGGGCGCTCGCCGTGCGGCCGCGCGTCCTGCTCGCCGACGAGCCGGTCTCGATGCTGGACGTGTCCATCCGGCTCGGCGTGCTCAACCTCCTCGGCGACCTGCGGGACCGCGAGCACCTGGCGATCTTGTACATCACCCACGACATCGCCTCTGCCAGGTACCTGGCCGACCAGATCGTGGTCATGTACGCCGGGCAGGTGGTCGAGTCGGGACCGGCGGTCCAGGTCACCGATTCCCCCGCCCATCCGTACACCCAGCTGCTGCTCAGCGCGGCCCCGGACCCGGAGCGGGCCACGCCGGTCGCGCTGCGCGGCCGGGGCGCCCCGCCGAGCGCCGTGGCACCGCCGTCGGGCTGCCGGTTCCGTACCCGGTGCCCGCATGCGATGGCGATCTGCGCCGAGCAGGTGCCGCCGGCCTTCCCGGCCGGCCCCGGGCACGTCAGCTCCTGCTGGCTGCTCGACACCGGCGTCCGGCGATCCAACGCGTCCGGCGGGTCCGGCGCAAGCCGACCCGCCGCTGACGGAGAACGGCCCGACCTGGGAGAGGAGAAGTGATGAGCGCCGACAGTGCCTAACGGCAGCCAGCTCTTCCAGACACGAGGCGCACGGCCATCGGCGTACCCGGCCGGCCGGCGTCACCACTGAAACAGACCCCGACACGGTCATTCAACAGGCCGGCACGGCCGGCCGGGCACTTTGGAGTTTACGGCTATGAAACACAAACTCGCAGGCAGCCTTGCCGCGGTCGCGGTCCTCACGCTGGGGATCGCGGCCTGCAGCAGCTCATCGCCCACGTCAAGCTCCGGTTCCGGTCAGACGGCCGGCAGCTCCGACATGGGCAAGACACCGCTCACGATCGTCACCACGCCGATCTCGCCGATGATCCAGAACTTCAACCCGTTCGTCCCCACCTCGACCGGATACGTGACGCACGCGGTGAACCTCTACAACCAGCCGCTGATGGTGTTCAACACGCAGAACACCTCGCAGGCCCCGGTTCCCGAGCTGGCCACGAGCTACGCGTGGTCGAACGGCGGGGAGACGCTCACGATCACCACCCGGTCCGGCGTGAAGTGGAGCGACGGCAAACCGTTCAGCGCCAGCGACGTCGCGTTCACGTTCAACCTGATCAAGTCCAACGCGGCGCTGAACGCCAACTGGACGATCCCGATCCCGGCCAGCGCGACCGCGACCAACTCCACCACCACCGTGCTGACCTTCTCGCAGCCGGAGCTGTCCAACCTCTACTACCTCCTGCAGGTGCCGATCGTGCCGCAGCACATCTGGCAGAGCGTGTCCGACCCGGCCACCTACACCGACGCGAACCCGGTCGGCACCGGCCCGTACGTGCTGGACCGCTTCAGCTCGACCGGCTTCACGATGAAGATCAACCCGGACTACTACGGCAAGTCCAGCCTGCACGTGCCGGAGATCAACTTCCCCGCCTACGCGAGCAACGCGAACCTGCTGCCGCCGATCGCCGGCGGGTCGATCGACTGGGGCGGCATCTCGATCATCGGCGTGCCGCAGAACTACCTGTCCAAGCCGGGTAACACCACGTGGGAGAGCTCGCAGCCGTACTTCAGCGACAACAACGTGGTGGGCCTGTTCTTCAACACCACGAAGGCACCGCTGAACGACGCCAAGGTGCGCCAGGCGATCAACTACGGGATCGACAGGCAGCAGCTGTCGACCGACGGCGAGTCGAACAACGAGCCGCCGGTGACCAGCACGGCCGGCATGATCCTTCCGGCCCAGCAGACCTACCTGCCGACGTCGCTGGCCAGCAACCTGCCCGCCGCCAGCGACGCGACGCAGGTGAGCTCGATCCTCACCGGCGACGGCTACACCAAGGTGGGCGGCTTCTGGGAGAAGAACGGCCAGAAGATCACGTTCTCGATCGAGGACCCGGTCAGCTACACCGACTACTACACCGATGCGCAACTGATCGTGAAGCAGCTCAACGCGCTGGGCTTCAATGCCTCGGTCAAGGGCGACGCGGGCACCAACGGGCCGAACGTCTGGACGGCCGACCTCAACGACGGCAACTTCAGCGCCGCCATCCACTGGGGCGCCCAGGGACTGACCCCGTACTTCACCTACAACAACTGGATGAACTACACGCTGTCGGCACCGCTCGGCAAGACCGCAGGCGCCGACTACGGCCGGTTCGACGACCCGGCGGCCCAGGCGGCGCTCAACGCCTACGCGAGCGCCACCACGCCGGCCGCGCTGAGCTCGGCGATCGCCACGCTGGCGAACATCGAGACCACCGAGGTCCCGGTGGCACCGCTGCTGCAGGGCGCGTCGTGGGCGGAATTCTCCTCCCGCAACTACACCGGCTGGCCGACGGCCAGCAATCCGTACATGGACCCGGGGCCGAACATCCCCGAGATCCTCGTCGTGGTCCAGCACCTCAAGCCAGTTTCCTGAGGCTGCGCAGACTCGTGACGACCCCATCACAGGGGCGCTCCGTGCCCGGCCGGTCATCCGGCCGGGCCGGGGGCCCGAACCAAGCACGCCCCGTCGGCGGTAGCAGGCGGTGGGCGGCATGACGGCCGAACCGCAGCTCGTTCCGGCCGGTCCCGTTACTGAGCTGGTGTCCGCGCTTGCGGCGACCGAGAAGGCGCGCCTGCTGACCGGGGCCGACAGCTGGCGGACGCCGGCCTGCGAGGCCATCGGCCTGCGCGCGATGGTCACCTCTGACGGCCCCGCAGGCGTGCGGGGCACCACCAAAGACGAGCGCAACCCGTCGGCTAGCCTGCCCTGCCCGTCGGCGCTCGGCGCCACCTGGGATGAGGCGCTTGTCTACGAGCTTGCCGTGGCCCTGGGCGCCGAGGCCAGGAGCAAGGGGGTCGACGTGCTGCTCGCGCCGACGGTCAACCTGATGCGCACGCCGCTTGGCGGCCGCGGCTTCGAGTGCTTCGCCGAGGACCCCGTTCTCACCGCGAGGCTCGCCGGCGCGTACGTGCGCGGTGTCCAGCACGCCGGGGTGGCGGCAACGGTGAAGCACTACGTCGGCAACGACTCGGAGACCGGGCGCTGGACCTACGACGCGCGGATCGCCGAGGCCGTGCTGAGGGAGCTGTACCTGGTGCCGTTCGAGGCGTGCGTCCGCGAGGCCGGCGCGCTGCTGATCATGGCCGCCTACAACAAGGTCAACGGCGGCCTCATGACCGAGAACGTCCGCCTGCTGCGGGACGTGCTCAAGCGCGAATGGGGCTTCGCGGGCGTCGTGGTCTCCGACTGGCATGCGGCCCGCAGCACCCGGGCCACCGCGCTGGCCGGGCTCGACCTGTCCATGCCCGGTCCCGCCGGCCCCTGGGGAGACCTGCTGGTCCGGGCAGTGGCGGACGGCGCGGTGCCCGCGGAACTGCTCGACGACAAGGTCGTCAGGCTGCTGCGGGTGGCCCGCGAGGTCGGCGCGCTCGGCGGCGACCTTCCCGATGGCGCGGACGGGCACCTTCCCGCAGGCGCCGCCGCGGCACCGAAGCTGGTCGATCCCGCGATGCTGCGCACGACGGCGGCCGCGTCGTTCGTGCTGCTGCGGAACTCCGGCGACGTGCTGCCGCTCGATCCGGCCGCGATCAGCCGCGTCGCCGTCGTCGGCCCGAACGCGGTATATCCGACCATCCAGGGCGGCGGCAGCGCGGGCGTGGTCGCGGCCGGGATCTCCACGCCGGCCGGGGCGCTGCGAGCCGCGCTGGCCGGACGGGCCGACGCCAGCGTCGCCGTCGGCTGCCAGACGTGGCAGTTGCTGCCCGAGCCGCCCGCCGGGTCGCTGCGCGACCTGGTCACGCAGTCCGCTGGCGTCTGGCTGGAGTTCAGGGACGGCGAGGACAGGCTGCTCGGCGCCGAGCACCGCGCCTCGGCCAACCTCGCCTGGTGGGACGGCGTCCCGGCCGGAGTCGGCTGGGGTCAGCCGGGGCGGATTACGCTCTCGGCGTCGTTCCGCGCCGGCGAGTCCGGCCCTTACCTGCTCGGCGTCGCGGGCGTCGGCCGGCTGCGACTGACGGCGGACGGAGTCGCCGTCATCGACGACGCCACGGCGATCCCAGCAGATCCCGTCGAGGCGATGACACGCCCCGGCGAGCTGCGGGCGGGCCTGTGGCTCGACAAGGGAACCGACGCCGAGCTGCGCGTCGATTTCTGGCCGGCCGCCGACGGCGCGGGTCCGCTCGCCGTCCGGCTGGGCATCGTGCCCGCCGTCGACGACGAGGCCCTGCTCGCCGAGGCGGAGGCAGCGGCCGCCGGGGCAGATGCGGCGGTGGTCGTGGTCGGCTCGGCCGAGCTGACCGAAAGCGAGGGCTTCGACCGGCCGGGACTCGCGCTCCCCGGCCGGCAGGACGAGCTGGTCAGCCGGATCGCGGCGGTCAGCGGCAAGACGATCGTGGTGGTCAACTCGGGCATGCCCGTGCTGATGCCGTGGGCAGAGCGGGTAGCCGCGATCATCTATGCCTGGCTGCCTGGGCAGGCGTTCGGAGACGCGCTGGCGGACATCCTGCTCGGCGCGGCGGAGCCAGGCGGCAGGCTTCCTGTCACGCTCCCCGCGGCGGAGGCCGACTGCCCGGTACTGCACGCGACTCCGGACGAGCGCGGCATCCTCGAGTACTCCGAGGGGCTGCTGATCGGCTACCGGGGCTACGACGCGAACGGCGTGGCCCCCCGGTACCCGTTCGGGCATGGCCTCGGCTACACGAGCTGGGCCTACGAGCGCATCGACTGCCCGGCCGAAGTCGCGGCGGGTGAGGGTCTCGAGCTCACCGTGACGATCAGGAACGCCGGCCCGCGTCCGGGTAAGGAGGTCGTGCAGGTGTACCTGGCCGAGCCCGGCGGCCCTGCCGACCGTGGCAGGCCCAGGCGGGTGCTCGTGGCGTTCGCCGCGGTGCGAGCGGCGCCCGGTGAGCTGGCCCAGGTCAGGCTCACGGTCCCGGCCAGGGCCTTCGCCCGCTACGACGAGAGCCTGGCCGGCTGGATCTGGCCGGGCGGGAGGTACATCGTGCACGCCGGGCGGTCGTCCCGCGACCTGCCGCTGTCCGCGCAGGTGCGGTCGGGACCCGATTGAAGCTGACCGGCCGTTGTCGCCGCGGGTTAGATCAGAATTATTCCGAACGGGCGGTGGTGCCTCCCCCGGTCAACCGTGCTTGCCTTGGCGGCGGTTCCCGTTTGGCGCCTCCGGACGGGGTTCAGTCCCGGCTCGTCCACTGCCAGCTGCGCAGCATGTAGGCGTATGCGCCTTGAAGATACGGCGAATCCTGGGGCCAGTCTGGCGAACCGTACAGCGTCACGACGTAAGACACAGCTCCACGGGGGATGAACCATTGCTCCAGCACGTGGTGGGCCGGGCCCGAACGCGCGAGGAGCAGCCCGGGCGCGCCGTCGAGCGCGGCCGGGCGTGCGCCGAACCGACGCAGCTCAGACCGGTCGTCCGCAACCACGACGGGGTTGGTGTGAAAGGCGTACAGGACGATGTACCCGCCGTCGGTCGGGAAGAGGAGTTTCTGCAAGCCCGCGTGACCGCCCGAACCGACGTCGTACCAGTTGGGTAGGAGGCGGACCGCGTAGTGGTATCCGCGGATCCAGCCGTCGCTGCCGATGCTGCCGGCCGCCTTGATGCCCTGCGCGCTGGCGCTGGGCGCCCACAGGGCCGTCCCTGTGACCGCCGCGACGACGGCTGCCGTGGCCGCGAGCCACCCGAGCGCCGTGGCGCCGGCCGGCCGGCGCTCCCGCCGGACACGACGGCGCAACTGCGTCCCGACGGCATAAGCGGCGGGCGCGAAAAGGGTGCTGACCAGGGCGGCACCGAGCACGACCATACCAAGGATGACCGTGTTCGGGCTGGTCAGGCAACCGCCGGCCGGCGGATGGGCGTACTGGACGCTGAGCGAGGCGAAGCAGTGGCCCATGCTCCACACGTCGGGTCCCGCCAGGCCGCCGACCGCCGCGACCGCGGCCCCTACCACCACGGAAAGGGCGAGACCCACCGCGGATCTCATCCTCGCCGCCGCGGCCAGCGCGCATACCACCGCGATGACGACGATCGCCTGCGCCTCGAAGAGGCCGAGTCCGGACAGGAAGTCCGGGCTCCACCGCACGACTTCGGCGACGCGCACATGCACAAGCGCGCTGGCCGCCAGCATCACCGCGGCCGCGGCCAGGCACCCGGCCAGGCCCAGCACGACCGGGGCCAGCACGACCGGGGCCAGCCAGCGGCGCCGTACGGCCGCATCGGCCGGATCGCCTGGCCGCCGCCACCGGCGGCGGTACGCCACCGCCGCCGCCAGGGGCATGCCCACAACCAGCAGGGGAACCACCCAGCCGCTCCACGCCTGGGCGATGACGACGGCCGTGCCCCGCAGGTTTTCCGCAAGACCATGCCATTCGATGGTGGAGAAATTCTCCAGCAGCAGGTACAGGCCGACGGCCATGACGGCCCACGCGGCGACCGCCGCGGCCACCATGGCGCCCCGGGCGGGGATGCGCGGCGCCGCCGTATCGCCGTGCTGCTGCCAGGCGTCGGCCCAGTGCCCGATCCAGACCGGGAAGGGCGCGAAGATCACGACGACAAGGATGATCCACACCGCGAGGAGGCCGAAGGACGCCAGGCTCGGATGGTCCGGCGCCAGCGCCTGGTTGTAGGCGGCCTGCGGGTCGATGACCGGGCCGACCGCCAGGCCCAGGCCCAGTCCCAGCCCGGCCGCCCACCCCTTCACCATGCCGGTGTCGGGCTCCCGCAACTGCCGTCGCCACATGGCGACCGCCAGCGCGGGTCCCGCGAAGGCCCCGAAGATGATCGCCGGGACAGCCCAGCGGATGCCGATTGTCGTGCTCAGGAGCGTGACGATCTCCTTCGCGGCACTTGCGCCGAGCGCCGCAACCAGGCCTATGGCCAGCCCGTCCCAGAACCCGAACCGGAACAGCGGCGCGGGATCCGCCAGCGCAGCCGCGCGTTCCCGGCCGGACGGATGTTTGCCGCCCAGCTGCCAGACCCGGTACCCGGTGCGGGCCGGCAGGCCAGCCAGCACCGTATCCAGCGCGATCCGGGGGTCGATTTGCCGTGCGCGCGCGTCGGCGTCGAATTCGCGTGACCGCAGGATCGCGTTGCGGAGCGAGTACACGATCAGCGCCAGCACGACCATCCGCCAGATCAGCAGCTGCGGCTCGCCAAGCACCCGGCTGACGATCAGCACCACGGCCAGGGGCAGCAGCGCCGCCGCCACGAACGCCCGCCAGATCGCCAGGGCCAGGTAGGCCTGGTCGATGTCGCGGTTCTTGATGTGGGCCAGTTCGTGCATGATGACGGCCTCGAACGCAGCGGGCTTCCTGACCGCCGCGACCGCCGCTCCGCCGCTGACGGCGACGAGGCGACGTCCTGGACGCCCGAACGCGAACGCCGACAGCCGGGCGTTGAGCGGCTGAAGCAGCCATACCACGGGGCCGGTCCCGGCGCGCTGGCGGATCGCCTCCAGGCGGCGCACCAGGTCGGCGCCGTCGGCGCCGGTCAGTTCGGTCAGGTGCTTGCGCCGGCCGGACCACCAGGGCTGGGCCAGGAAGAGGGCGCCGGCCACGACGATGAGCACGCCGACGCCCAGCAGGCCCCACCACGCCTCGGCACGTTCGCCTCCCGAGTAGCACACCGCGGCTCGGCCGAGCGCGCTGGCGAGGGCGATCGCCCCGCTCGGGTGCTGCGCCAGCGCCCGCGCGCGGCACCTGAGGATCAGCGAGATCAACGCGGGCCCGCGTGGTGTGGCCAGGTAGATGCCCTCGTAGGTGAGGAAGCTCGAGGCCACGACCGCCGCGATGAGCAGCGCGAAACGGAAACTGGTGCTGGCCGGAAGCGCCAAGCCGCCGCGGGCGCCGGCAGGGCCGTCCCTGACGAGCTGGCCGACCGGCTCGCCGGATAGCGCGGAACCCGCCGGCTCGGTACTCACGAGACCGCAGGGGCCGCCAGGACCCCCACCATCGCATCGGCGAGAAGCCCTGCCCGCTTCCCGGTAATGTCCAGCCTGCGGGCTTCGCGCTCGGCCACCGTCCGGACAAGCTGGAGCTGATCGGGCGTCAGCTGCCGCGGACCCGGGCCGGCCTCATGGTGCCCGCGCAGATGCGCCCTGACGAACTCGACTACCGGATCATGTGCCGACTGCGCCAGGATCGCCGTCCAGAAGCTGAGGACGAAGTTCAAGATGTCCGGGGTCATCATGCCCACGATTTCGGCAGCCCCGAAGCCGAGAAGCTGATCATCCGATGATGCCTTGCGTTTCCGGCCGCCCTTAGCGCCCTGGAACTGACTCAGCAGCGACGGATAGAGCGGCAGTTCTTCCGGCGCCAAATGCGAAACGAGCTCCCGGCCGACCGACGCGACGATCTCATCAGTCTCAGCTGCCATCACGCACCCCTCCCCACGCAAATCATCGCGAAGGAGAGCGGCCCTGCCCGGATAGAAGGACCGCAGGCCCGATACCTTCACTCCGCTACTGGCTAATCATCCACCCATTACTGCTTGAAGGCCATATCTAGGACCCGCACGGCGGCGGCGAATCCGCCGGCCAGAATGGGACCCGGACGAAGTAATCGAGTGAGCGTGCCAGGACTGGACACACAGACGCGTGTTGGCAATGCGCTCGCATCGGCGTTATGCGGCTGATCTCCGATCGCTGGCCTTTGGGTTATTCGATCACCGTGTCCTGGCCGCCTGCGAGGAGAAGAGCGCTAGCTGGGCGACTTGGGATTCGGAAAGCCGCAGCCGCGGTGCCGGCGGCTGCGGGAAGACCCTCGCTGCCTCCCACTCCGCTTTTCTGACGCTCGTGGCCGCGCCGTCCAAGGCCAGGCATCACCCAGGACCCCCGTCTGCTCAGCCCGCCGGAATACAGCCGGATCAAGGCCTGCGTCGGCTACGCGCCGAGTGCTCGCTTCCGCCGCGCATCGCAGTATGCCGCTGGGAATCAGCCATCGCAAGGGCTGAGCTAGCGGCAGGCCGACGGCTACACCGAGCTCACAGGTTCCTCAGGCCAGTGCTTCGCCATGAGGTCGTTCAGCGCCTCGCTGAACGCTTCCGCGTACTCGGGCACTCCCCCCTCTGTGAAGCCGTGGCGAAACTGGTTCAGCACCTCGGCTACCGCCACGACGGCATCCTGGTGATTGTCACCGACCTGGCCGTTGATCTCGAACCCTGGCTTGGGTCTCGGGCCGACAATTGCGGCCTGATCGCGGTACGCCCTCAACGTGACGATTACCTCCACGGACTTGGCCGACGGATAGCGCGGCTGAGACATGCCAGCCCTGCTGCGAAGCCTTGGCTTCTTGCTACTCGATCGCATCATCTGCCTCCGCGCCGGGAATCAGCCATCGAGCTGACCGCTCGATCTATCTCGGCGGAAATCAGCTCGCGAGCGGCTACGAACCGCTCAGGGAAGCCGAGGGCCAGCAGGAAGTCATTTACGCGCTGGTAAACCACCTCAGCAAGCTGACCCACACCCTTCTCGTTGAATCCGGAAGCGGCAGCCACGATGCGGCGCGGTACCGGCTTGGTGAGCCGCCGCACGCCGACCACAGGACCGTAGTACTTCATCAGCTCGCCAGCGGGCTTTACCGGAGTGCCCGACACCCATCCATAGGCGCGGTACTCCTGATCAGGGCTAGCTGCGTACCAGATGGCCAGATCACCAGGCTGCGAATGCTTGGGCATCTGCCAGCCGCCATCGTCCCCGTCGAGTGTCCAGCCTCGCCGGATAACCTCTTCCAGCTCGTCGAGATTCTCCTTGTGCCGCACCTTCAGCACGATCACGTCCACGGCTATCCTCCGCATCAGATCCGCTATACCGCCTCGATTACAGGCCGCGGTGCCATGACACTGCCCCAGCCAGGCATGGTTATGTCGATCGACTCGCCGACCGTCGGCCGTCCGTGAACGCGGTAGGCGGGATCCGGGCGTTCAGATCAGCCTGTGCCAGTGGACCCCGATGGCCGGGCATATCTGGCTTGGGATATTCCGCTGCCTGGTGGCATATGCG
>JASHTQ010000332.1 GCA_030040475.1 Streptosporangiaceae bacterium | reverse complement strand
CTGACCCAGTGGAGACGGTTCTCTATCTCCCAGTGGCTGCGGACCCAGGCGGCCAGGGTGGCCGGATCCGCGTCGCGGTCGCTGGTAATGAGGTAGACGACCTCGACGGTCTTCTTGCCGTTCCTGGTGACCGTGCGTCTGAGCTGCGCGACCTGGGCGGCGCCGTCGAACCCGATCCAGGCCGGCACTAGCGTCACCTTGATGGTGCGGCAGGCGCGCCGGCCGTGGTCCGTGGTCACGGCCGAGAAGGCGGGGACAGCGGCCCAGGGCAGCTTCTTCAGCTTCTTGTGCAGCGTAGGCATGTTGGCCTTGACGGTCATCACGTAGTCCGCGCCCTGGCCGAGGATGACCTGCGCCGTGTCAGCCTGCGTGTGCATGGCGTCGATCGTGATGACGGCACCGGCCAGGCTGGTGAACGCCTTCAGCAGCTCTCGCACCGCGGGAATCTCGTTCGACTTCGCGTCCACGGCCACTTGGCCCAGGACCGCGCCGATGCCGTGCGCCAGCGCCGCGACCAGGTGCGGGGCCTTACCTTCCTTGTTCTTCGCGCCGCGGACGGTCTTGCCGTCGATCGCGATCAGCAGCCGGCCGCCTGCCTGCACCGCCCGGGTGTGCAGCCACGCTCCGAGAACCCGGTCGAGCACATCGGCGCTGACCAGGGCGAACGCGCGCCGGAACGTGGGCTCCTCCGCCGGCCCGCGGGCCGCGCCCAGCACGGCCAGGACCTCCGGGCCGGCATCGGCGGCCCACTGCCCGATCGCGGCGAACGACCGCGACCCCGCGATCACCGCCGCGATCCCGGCGGCCAGCAGCCCCGCCAGCGCATGCCGGCGCCCGCGCCTCTTCCGCGGGTCCGGGACCTGGGCAAGCAGATCGAGCAGGTACTGGCTGCGGGCAGCAGGAATAGGCGAAGATGACATCGGCGGGCGGGCGTCCCTCATGGCAAACGACGGTGAGCGTAGGAACTTCCATCGTTCCGCCCGGGCCCTGCCCGCCGCCCGCGGACACGCCGGACACATCACCCGTTGTTACGACACCGCAGGCCACAGCCTCAACTCACGACTTTGCCGTGTCCCTGTGGAGAACATGCGCCGCGAGTTCGGGAAGAAGGCTCCCGGGATGATAGCGGCCTGGGAACGGGCCTGGGACGAGTTCGTCCCGTTTCTCAAGTTCGACGCCGCCATACGAAAGGTGATCTATACCACTAACGCCATCGAGTCCATGAACTTCCAGCTGCGGAAAATCACGAAGAACCGCGGCCACTTCCCCGACGACGACGCCGCAGTCAAGCTGCTTTACCTCGGGATCCGGAATATCACCGGCCGTCATATCGACGGCGACGGCCTGGTCCTCGAGAGAGGAGAACGCGGAACGGGCACACTCGGATGGAAGGCAGCGCTTAACGCACTCGCCGTCCAGTTCCCCGGCCGCGTACCCGTATAGCCCGGCAATATCCACCACAACAATAAATAACGAAAGGATTGCAGCCACCCCGAACCTACACACACAACTTGACAAGCTCCTCCTCCGACCGCAAGGGCCCGCCCGGGCGCCTGTCCCGGCAGGGGCCGCCGGTGCTGCGCTGGGCCGTCTACGAGGCCGACAAGGCCCACGCCCGCACGTCCGCCCCCGACCACCGCTACTACGCCGCGGTCACCGGCCGCAAGAACACCAAGCGCGCCTGCCTGTCCGAGGCCCGCAAGATCCTCCGGCAGGCCCATCACATCCCGGCCGAGCTCGGCGACGACGCGCTCGCCGCCGCCTGACCCGCCCGCCATGGTGACCAGCACGTGACCGCCGCCCCCAGGCCAGCCGCAGCCGAACTCACCGATGGGGACCACCGCGGCCAGCTCCCGCCAAGCCGCTGCCGGCCCCGCGGGCCAGGCGGACGGCCTGATTAGACTGAGCGGCCGCATCCCCGGCAGGCCGGGGACACCCAATCAATCATCATGTCACCGGGCACCCCAAGCCCCGCGGGCGAAGGTAAGGCTGGCTGCCCACCGCCTGGCCCCACGGCCGTCACGGCTCGATATCACCCGCGCAGAAAGGCTGCCACCCCGGACCGCTGACATCCCCGCCCACCGGGCTCCCTGCCCTCCCGCCGGCAATGATCCGCTCCCGGTCGGACGCGTCAAGGGCGCCTGCGGCGCCGCTGCGCGGGCGCTGCGCGCCCCCTGACCCGCCCGCCCGCTCGCAGGACCCGACAGCTATCAGGGACAGGGAGAGAATTCAGCGCGCCCCAGGCAACAGCCAGCACCATCGCCTAAACCCGAACCGGATGCTTGCGATCACAAACGATGCAGGTAAGGCGGATCTTTGCGCCATCGGTGGCTTGGTCGGCGGTGGTAGGTTCCGGATGGCGCCTATGCGTTGATGCGCGGACTGCTGCGCGCGTGCATCCAGCCGATGATGTCGAGCGCGCGCAAGGTGGGCAGGTGGGCGAGGTTTTCTTCACCTTTGATGCGGTCGAGGTATCCCCACAAGGTGGTGCCGCCTGCCGTCTTGCGCCGGTCGAGGGATGCGGAGCGCACGTCATCCCACCAGCGTTCATCCCGGTCCGGCAGCGGCCGCCTGAACACCGCGGCGATCCGGCTGTCCTCAATGGGGACCAAGCCCGGGCGCTTGCGCGCGAGCATCTTGCCCGCCGCGACAGCGCCGAAGCGCGCATCCTTCGTCCGGTCCTTGACGTCCCGGAGCAGTTCCCACAGCTTCCACGCCGGGCCATCAGGGGAGAGCAGTCCGG
Source organism: Streptosporangiaceae bacterium (assembly GCA_030040475.1). The sequence goes on along the minus strand of JASHTQ010000332.1, from coordinate 12,304 downwards.
CGCTCTGGTCTTCGTCAATGAGAGCGTCGGCTCCGATCTCGGCGAGCAGCGCCTCGATCTCCCGGCTCTTGTCTCTGGTAATAATGAGCGCCTCGTACCCGGTGGCTCGGATCCCGAGCATGCTCAGGGCGACTATGTCGCTATCGGTGATCACGTTCGCGGCGGCAGGCTGGCTAGCCTCGGCCGTCGCCGGTTCGGCCGGGTAGGTGTCGAACATCGCCCCGGAGTACACCCACCCGCCGCCGTCGCGACGGAAATAACCGCGAAGCAGGCCTCGCGCGTATGTTTCATCTAGGAGCTCATCAGGAACCCAAAGCCCGCCGAACATTGGCACCTGCAACCACCTCCGCAGTTCTCCCGCCGACGTGATCCACACAGAGATCCACGAACATAACCCACCTCCGCAGAAGGCACGCGGAGCATATCCGTTATCTGCTCCTGCTTGACGATAGCGATAGCGCTTGTCGGTACGTGCTGAGTTCATTGTCGTAGCGTCGTTCCCGGGTTATGAACGCGGGGACTCCGCCTTCCATGACGTCTTGGATCTCGCGCCGCACCTCAGCGACCTCAAGGGGGCCCACATGCGGGCCGCTCGTGTTCTTTATCCGCAGGCTGCCGCCTCGGTTTTCCAGCGTTATGATGCGCTCGGCATCGCCGAGAACAGGGATATTCGCGTTGTGCGTTACCACGATCACCTGACGTTGCCAGCGGCTCTTTCTGAGTTCGTGGACCACCAGCTGAGAGATCAGGGCCGTGTCCAGATCGTCCTCGGGCTGGTCGAGGACGAGGGGCTCGGTTCCGTGATGCAGGACAAAGCTGAGCATTGCGGCGCTGCGCTGGCCGGGAGAGCCGTGTATCACCTGCTGCCAGCTCTCGTCGTTGCCCGGGTCCTGCCCGTCCTTGAGGAACCGCATCGTGATGACGTCATCGGCGAGCAGGGTGGCGAGCCTAAGGCGAACCGCGAAATCTAGTCCGCGGACCCGGTCCCACCAGCCCTTCCTCGCCTGGGCGACTGTAGTGGCGAGTTGCTGATACGCATGGGGACTGTCGTTGACCAGCGCGTCGCGCCAGAGCGCCACCCGGGAATCTAGTTCCTCGGCCTGGCCGGCCCACAGCCACTGGCCGAGCGTCTGGACGTCGGCAACGTAACCATCGGAACGAAGGTTCAGCAGGGTCCGGACGGCAGCGACCCACCCCACCCAGTCTGCGTGGCCCGTAATCGCGAAGCGAAGCGAGCCGCTTCTCTTGGCAACGATCCCTCCGAGATGGCCGCGGCGCCGTCGCCGTGTGGCATAGACGCTTGACAGCTCATCCCACGCGGAGAGCTCGGCTGCGCGTGCCTGCGTGACCTCGCGCTCTTTGCGCTCTAGCTCGGCCATTGTCGCCTCGGCCACGGATAGGTCTTCCCTAAGCGCGTTGTACTGTTCCGGGTTGATGCCGAGATCAGCCAGCTCTGCCTGGTAAGCGGCGTCGTCCTCCACCGCACGATTAACCTGATCGGCCCATTCGCCTGTCAGCCGATTGTCCTTAGCCTCCGAAAGTCTCGCCTCGGCCTCGGCCAGCGCCGACAGGGTCTTTTCGCGCAGATCCGCACCAATGCGGGCCAGCGCGTGCCGGTGACCCGCGAGGCTGCCTGCCCGGACGGCATCGGGCGCCTCCGCTCCGGCGGGAAGCAGCGTCGGTACCTGCTCCTCTATCTTCGCTATCACCCCGCCCAGAGATGCCGCCGTAGCCTCGAGATCGGCCCGCTCCTGGATTAGCCGGGCGTTGTTCTCGCGGCGGGACTTCCGGCTCGGGTCATCGAGGACCTCCAGCTGACGCTGCAGCTCGGCCTTGCGGGCGCTCATCTCGGCCCGCTGGTTAAGCGCTGCCTCTAGTTGCAGTCTCGCTTGGACACTGTTCTGGCATCGGTATTCAGCTGCTGTCCGTGCGGCCTCGAAGGAAGGCTGTAGTCCGTCACCGGCTGCTTCGTTCGCCTCGTCTATGAGCAGGAGCAGATTCCTCGACGCCAGGTAAGGATCGGCCGGGTCAGGCTTGGCTCGTTCATACAGCTCCTTCTGGGCCAGAATGCGCACGGGGAACGAGGTCGCGGTCCTCGTCTCACCCCGGTCGGTGCTCGCCCCCTCGGCGGCGGTCCAACGGGATTCTTGGCGTTCGCCCGAGATCGCGAGACGGTGCTGGGTTGTGATCACCGCTTGCCCGAAAACCTGCTGGACGAATTCCCCAGCCTCGGCGCGAAGCGACTCAGGCAGAGTTGCCACCGAGCCGTACACCTGACGCAGGGCGGCCACTACTGTAGACTTGCCGGACCCGCGGCCGCCTATTATCACGTTCAGGCGCGGATTGAATTCGAGGGCTAGCGGCGCGGACGAGTTTTGGATGACGCCGCCTAGATGGATGCTTTCAATCCAGCTGTGGTCAATCTCGTTCGGGTCGCTCTTGCTTGCCCGATTGGGATCTGAGTCGCGGATAATCCTGGCCTCATGATCCAAGAAGGCCTGGCGCAGTCCCTCGAAGGACGGCTCCGCCATGCGGATCCAGGTGAATCTGCACCCCAGCGCGTCAAGGGAGTAGGCGTCGGACGTACTGATGAACGCTATGCGGTCAAGACAGGGGAAATCATCCAGGGCCCGGTTGCGGAAAGAGGCGTTGAAGCCCCCGTCCGAGCCCTTGCCAGGCGATGGTGCGTGCCCCCCGTCGCCGACGTCAAGCGCGACGAGGCGGTCGTGGTGGAGTGCCCTCCAGCGGTTGCTGCCGTTCACTGTCTTGCCCGACGCGATCCCGTTCTGACCGAGAGCGTGGGGAGCGACAGCAAGCCAGCCGTCCGGCAGATCGTCGAGAATCGATGTTATCGAGCGAGGCGATGCGACAGGGGTCCCGGTGATGGGGTCGAAAGGAGGGCTGTCATGGTCGTCGAAACCGCAGGTTTTCGCGAGCAGGAGGTCAATATCATGGGCAGTCTTCGTTAGATCGCCGATCAGGACTATGTGCACGCCGTCTGAGCCGGTGCTGGCAGTTACCTCCACCCCCGGGAAGACGATGATGCCCGCTCGGGCACCCGCCTCTCGCATAACATCGTGCCATGCGGAAGAGTGGTGATCAGCAAGTGCTATCACCTCGATTCCGTTGGCGCGCAGGCGGGACATATACAGGTCAGCGAAGCTTTTCCTGTCGGAATCCTTGTCGAAGTCGTAGTTGGCCCCTGCGGGAAGCTTGAAATCCCAAGCGGGAGTCGCGACCTGAAGATCACACTTATACCACCGAGACGTTTCAGACCACCACATTCGCTTGTTGACGATGAAGCGGGAATAAAGACTACTCCCACAACGCCGGGCGTTTCGCTGGCGCCGCCTCGCGACACGTCACAATTCGGTCTCTTCTGCATGGCCGGGTCGTTCTACACTGGTCGCGCATCTTGACCAGTTATCGGCTGATTTAGCCAAAGATTTATCGTTGAATTTTCACACATATAACCTGATGGTCCGGCCTCCGCCGCGAATGCGGTGTGTCCGGGGGCTACGATCCGGTACCGCTGCCGACGGCCGATAGCACCCTTACCGGGTCCGGCGAGCATGGCACGGTCAGCCCCGTCCGGCTTCGGCCTGCTGCCGCCGTACCGCGACCTCGCGGCCGAGGACCAAGACCTCCACGTCCCTGGCGGCGCCACCACGCGCCTGCAGCACCAGACAGCCGAGGATCGGGACCACGACAAGTAGACGTGCATACGGGCAAGGAGCGCCGCTCATCGACGGTTCCGGACGCCATCCTAGGCGCCGGCAGCGCAGAAAACCCGGTTCAGCGTGGCGTCGAGCTGGTCACCTTGGCGACCGGGGCGGCCGAGCAGGCGGGAGCGTGCGCGGCCTTCCCCGTATCTGCATCGCTCGGAGTGATCACACGTTCGGAGCTCACCAGGTATACCGCGATCGTCGGCGGACCGGCCGGAACCGGCTCGCTACTGCATGGTTGCATTCCTCGCTGCTGAACCGCAGCTGAGCGGTCTGGAATACGCAGTGCCCGCCACCCGGACCGCCGTATATCTGACAGGAGCGAGCGGCGGTGGGCATTCAGCGCGGCTCGCAGATGACCAGCGGGATGTCGCGGTCGGTGCGCTGCTGGTAACTCCCGTAGCCCTGGTAGGCGGCCACCACCCGGGGCCACAACTCTGCCTTCTCGGCCGGCGAGGCCCGGCGGGCACGCATCGGCCGGCGCCGGCCGGCCATGGTCAGCTCGATGTCCGGATCGGCGATCAGGTTGCGGTACCAGTCCGGGTCGCGGTCATCGCCGCCCTTGGAGGCCACCAGCACCACCCGGTCCCCCTCGATGACCGGCGCCGTGAGCATGGTCGAGCGCGGCTGGCCGGACTTGCGTCCCACCGTGTGCAATTCCACTACCGGCATCCCGAAGGCCGAGCCCAGCACCTGGCCGCCGGTGAGATGGACGATGACCCGGTGAAGCTGGCTCATGGTCTTCAGGCTGATATCGGCCAGGTACTGCTGCACCTCCATGCCGTGACCCTAGATCACGGCGGGCACCTCGCCAACCAAGGGACGCCGGGCCAGCCCGGCCGGGTCCGCCGCAACCCAGCAAGTCACCGCGACCATCAACGACCAAACCAGCGCCCGAATCGCGGCAGAAGAGTACATATGGTAAGACCCAGATGATAGCGTATTACCTGACTCATGTTGACGGCTTCATGCCCTACATCACCCTTAGTTTTCGATCCGTAAGGCGAGAATCCCGCCGTTGAGTGACTCGATCTTTGATCATTTGACGATCGCTCATGAGTGTCGGCGAGCCCTGCCTCATCGGCACACATCTCACTGTATTCCGGAAATCTACGAAAGAAACGTTCATGAACGCAGCTGTCGCCGCTATTCTCGGATCGCTGGTAGGAGCGGGGGCCGCCCTGGCAGGCACCATTCTAACGAGTATTGTAACACTGAAGGTCGAAAGGCAGCATCAAGAGTGGAAAAAGAAAGCGAAGTATGTTAGTGCATTGCGCCAGCGCTCGGGCGCCGCCTTTGCGCAGCTCTTCATAGTCGTACAGGAGATTGAGTGGATCACGTGGTACGGCGCCAACGACTCAGACGCCATAGACGACCGCAGGATCAAGTCGTACGAAGATAGAGTCAACGAAGCATACGGAATCTTGCTCGGTTCAATGGCAATGACCGCAAGCCTCAGCATGCCGGCCTACGACAAAATCGCGCCTCTACTCTCGGACCTGTATGCCCTAGAATCCCGAGTCGGGGCCGCGCTAAGGAAGCTCAGATCAGAGCGCTCAGCCGCGATTGATGAGCTAACTGCTTGTGGAGCAGAGGCGGAAACCTTGCGCAACGACCTCCCGCCAAAGTTGAATGAAATTATGACTGCAGCCGAAGCGGACAACAAGCCAAAAGCCCATAGCATTTGGAAGAAATTGACTCATGCCCGATAAACGGGCCGTCTTAACTGCAAGCCGCTTTTGTTGCCTGTTGGCCGTCCGCTCATCGGCAGAATCGGATGCCGGGACTGGCAGGTGCGGCCCGGGTTACGGTTCAGGCGGCATGGGGGGCTATATCCACGATGAGGTCGGCGTCGAGGGCCATGCTGATCCGTTCCAGCAGCGGGATGGTGGGGACCACGCCGCCTGCTTCTAGCCGGGAGAGCGCGGGCTGGGTCATGTCGGCGCGGGTGGCCAGTTCTATCTGGGATAGGCCCAGGGCCAGACGGCGTTCGCGGACGGCCTGGCCGATCAGGAAGGCGCGGCGGGCCTCGGCGTATCCCTGGCGGTATTCTTCGCTGCCGCGGCGCTCGCGGGCGAGTTCTTCATAGGCGGTGTGCTCGTCTGTCATGTCAGTTCACCTCCCGGTCGAATATGTCGTGGGCCCGGCTGTGCTGGGTTTCGCAGGTCAGCTGGGCGCGCAGGGCGCGGGTGACCTCGGCGGTCTCCGCGCTGCGGGTCTTGCGGAAGACTGTCAGTAATATCACCCGCCGGCCCGGTGCCAGCCAGTAGGTGACCCTGGTCTGCTGGCGCAGCAGGTGGAACCGCAGTTCCCTGACCTTCCCGCCGAGGTGCCGGGTATAGGGCTCGCCGAGGTCCTGGGCGTGCTCGGCGAGCAGGCCGACGAGGAAGTCGACCCGGCCGAAGTCGCGGTCGGACAGGCTGGCCAGCCAGGACCGGACTTCAGGCTCGATCTCCACCTCATAGAGCAGCGCCATGCATCTGATGCTATATGCATCTGCTGCTATAGCCAAGGCGGCGCAGGTCGCGTGCCGGCGGCCTTTTATGCGGTGAGGACGTAGGCCGGGTGGCGCCGCATCGGTTCCGGCCTGGCTGGGTCCGAGGGCTTCTTGCGCCACTTCATCGTGACGATCGCGGCCCTATGACGGATACCTCGATATCGAGCCTCGGCCCTAACCGCGGCGACATTCCGTCCCTCGGCGGCGTGCGTCTCGGCGGGCTGCCAGTCCCGCGCGGCTGTGCGGCAAAGCGACACGAACGGGAATTCGCCAGTGCTTGCGTCTGCCCGAAGGCCCTCAGCATGGCTGGCACGGGGAGTCGATGGGGAGCAAAACGGGGAGCAAGCGAGCGGCGATATCAGGCCATGCCCGGCGACGTACAGCGATTAACGCTGCTGGCAGAGCCACATCCGGCTACATTGCGAGACGGTAAAGATTTATATGGCATGCAAGAGGTCAGGGGTTCGAATCCCCTAAGCTCCACATTTTAGCAGCTCAAAGATGTATTTCGAATCTAGAGATGATCTTTGACCTCTTGCATGTCGGCAAGACCACACCCGGATCCCGGCTTCCGGCACGGAAGTTCTCGCAGCTCAGCCTCGTGCTGTGAGTCGCGGCCGGACTGAGAAACGCCGACCCGGTCCGTCTCGGGGAGCAAGACGGGGAGCAAAACCACGCAGGCAAACAGGCGATCTGCCCGTCCTTCGCGACTTCCTTGCCTGAAGCCGGTCCGGGCCGCCTGCCGCGCCACCGGCCTAGCTACGCGCGGACCGGCGGGAGACCGCGACCCCAATTCCCGGCAGGGCCACCGCCGGATCCTGGCCGCTGCCCGACCAGCCCCTTACAAGCGGCTCATTCGATGACGGCGTCGCCGCCGTGGACACCCGCGGCAGTCCAGTCGCCCACGTCACCGCCCTGCGGCCGGCCATCCGGCTCGCTGCCCGCCCGCAGCCTCGGCCGTCACCCGCGGCCTGGTCCGGTTCGCCGGCGCCGGCGCGATCCCCCGACCGCGAGGCCCGTCTCGCCATCTGCCTGCTAGCCGTCGAGCACCTCTGCCGCACCGCACTCCACCACGACGAGGCCCGTACTGCCGACCAGTACGCCCGCGCTCCGCGTTACTGACCACATCCCCGGCTGGGAAACGGGACCGGACTAATCAGGCGACACCAGGTACCAAGGCTCGCGAGGCCTTCTATCACGTACCGTGATACCAAGACCGCTTTGCTGTTAACAGATCGCCGAATTTAGCGCGGATCGTGACACGCAACCCGGGAATGCGCCGACGACGCAGAACGACCGTTTATGTACCTCACCTACCTATGGCATTGAATAGGGTCACGCTCGCGCGGGAATTTAGCCGGCTGTTTCGCCTTCAGCTTGAGCTGGCGCGATGATGTCGATGGTCGGGAAGTACGTCCGGTACCGGCGTACATCGCGGGTCAGCAGCCGATAGCCCGCTACGGCGGCATGCGCGCCGATATAGAAATTCGGCATTGGCGATCGCTTGTCACCGCCGCCACGCCAGTAACGTACGAACGCTTTCCCGGCAGCAAAACCCGCCAGGTAGGGCAGCGGCTCACGTTCGTAATCACTGGCGGGCAGCAGCTCATCGAGCTCTTCGACGGTCTGGTAGCCCACCGAGACCTCGGCATAGATCAAGGGGTTAATCACCACCCGCCCGGCATCCACGGCTGCCGCGATCTGCACAGCCGACCAGTCGGCCCATTGCTCATCACCTGTGATGACATCGAGCAGGACACAGGAATCCACCAACGTGGCTGGCCGTATCGCCGCGGGCTCACTCGCCACGGAGCAGCGCCATGATCTGATCGGTACTCATGCCGGCTACGTCCCGGCCGGTGGCGGTGTTACGTAGCCGCCGGACCAGCCGCTCCCCCCTGCTCTCGGCCCCTTCGGTGCGGACGATCTGGAGGGTGCCGCCACTCTCGACAACCTCGACTTCATCCCCCGCGTGCAGGCCGTACTTGGCCCGCAGGTGCGCCGGGATGGTCACCTGCCCTTTGCTGTTCAGTACCATGACGACCTCCCGGCTAAGTATCTTGTACTACATCTATCACGTAATACTATCACGTGAGGCCGTCCGTCCGCCGACCGGGCCAGCAGGCCACCTGACGCAACGGCGGATCGCGCCCTACGTACCGCGACTGGTCTCGGAGAACATCACAGGGGCCTGCGAGCGCCCCGACGGGGGCGTCCTGAATTCGGACCGAGTGCGGCACGCCGAACGTCCTGATCTGCGCTCCTGGGTGATGATCAATCCCGCCATCCGCCAGCCGCGCCGAACGGCGGATCCCGCGTGCTGACCGAGACTAGCGACCGTTGCGGTGCGTAAGGTCACTTGAGCTTGTCAGGATCCGGATTGTAGGTGTCTGCCGTCGAGACGCTCGCCGGTTTGGCCGAGCCCGTGCTACGTGGCTTGAAACAAGGTGCAGCTAAACCGGGTACTCGGTAGCATCTCGAGATGCTCGTCACCCTGCACCCTGGCGCGAACCGCCGCGACGTCATCGACACACTCACCAGAATCCGTGCCGAAGTCGGCAATGCCGTGGGCCGGGGGAACGCAGGCATGGCCGGACGGCTTACCGGCTACCTGGAATGGCAGCCAGATCAGCCAGCATGCTCAACAACCGGATCAAGGCCACTGACATTGACCGACTCATCTTCACCCGCGGCTATGACCGGCTGCTCACCGCCATGGGCAGTATCACCAGTACAGACGCCGGCACCCAGCGCGTGCTGAATGGCCTGATCGACATGGAGCTGCGGCTGCGGACCGAAGCCCTGGACGAGATCATCAAAGATCTGCGGAGCCCGAATCCGCAGTGGGATGCCGACGACCTGTATGCGGTACTCGACACCAGCGTCTATATCGAGCACGAGGACAAGCTCGAAAAGCTGGACATCGCCCCGGCCCTGACCGCGTTCCCGGACAAGAGGCTCCACCTTCTGGTCCCCATGGTCGTCATCGATGAGCTCGACGGCATCAAGAACAAAGGTGAGGAGCTTAAACGATGGCGCGCCTCCTACACGCTCGGGTTCCTGGAACGCATCTTCTCCCCCAAGCAACACAGGCGCGGGGTGGTGCGAGACGGAGAATTCGGCGTCCGCGGCGCCGTCGACATGGAGATCCTGTATGACCCGCCGGGCATGTCCGACTGCCGGTCAACGATGACGAGATCATTGACAGGGCGCTAGCGGCTGGGCCATTGGCTGGGAAACCTATCACCCTGGTGACATTCGACACCGGGCAGACATTCCGGGCACGAGAAGCAGACCTACCGGTACTGAAGCTCACCAAACCACTGGGGGATGAACCTACGCCCAGGCCAAAGCGGCCGAAAGCAGAAGCCCCACAAAACCAGCAACTGCTTAACATGCGGGGCATCCGGGATTGCGGGTCAGATCTCCAGGGCGGGATCCAGCGTGAGCCGCAGCATCGTTCTCGCCTATCAGCGGACACTTCCGCACCTAAGTTAGCGCTGACCAGCTGCAGTTTACTGAGCGTGACCGGAAAGGCTGGCTGCGATTTCCGCATCGCCGACTCGGCGCTCCATTAAGGATGGCGAGATCGCCACGCGGGCCGCACAGAATTGCCAGTTCGGTGTGCTCCGATGGCGTGGTTGGGTGTTCCGGCTGTGAATCCGCGGCCATACCAGGGCAAGGGGCTGTTGCTGGTGCGGTGAACTGACTCGGGATCGTCCTTGTTGACGCCTCGGTCTTGAGGTCTGCCGCGAGCCGGCCCCGCTGTGCTTGCGATAGCACCTGAACCTTGCGGCACAGGAAGGCAACTCGGGGAACGGTCAGACCCAGCGCCTGTGTAGCCGCGGCCGTTTTAGTGATGCAGCTGGACGCTATCCGCGATGGCCGCAAGGTGCGCAGGGTCAGCGTCGATTATCAGCAGGGAATACAGGCAGTGCTGTCCCGTGGGGGTAAGACAACCACTCCCTGCCGATACCGGCTGCCGGTATTCGACCAGCGCGGCGCTATTTTGGAACGCGGGGTACCCGGTCCGGTGGGCTCGACGGGGACCGTCACTGGACGGAAAGATCAGGCAGCCCGGCCGGCCGCCGATGTTGCGGTAGATGATCTGCGGGTGCAGGCCGTAGGGGTGCGAGACGTTGCCGGTGGCCGCTACGGTGCACGCATAGTGCAGCCCTGAGGGCTCGACCATGGCGTTTAGCTGCACCCAGCCCGAGCCGTCGTAGCCGAACTGGTCTGGTCCCAGGTCAGGGGTCGGCTGCCAGTCGGCGGGAATGGAGATGGTGACGGCGAAGGTCTGCGAACTCACCTGGTGAGCCGATCGTGCCGCGCAGCCGGGCGCACCCGCTCGTTCGGCCGGTGTCGGCAGCGACCAGGCCGTCAGCACTGCGGGCGGGAAGAACGGCACCTCGGTGCAGACGACGGGTTCCCCGCCCAGCCACACCTGCCAGCCGGTGCGGGCGGCCCTGGCGAACAGCCCGATGGAGCCGCCGTCTTGGAAACCCACCAAGACCTTGGGTGAGGCCGTGCGGGACGGCACGAAGGTGGCCTCGGCCCAGTAGGTGTCCGTAGCCGGATCGTAGGCGGAGTAGACGCTGCCAGGTATGGTGCCCGCTACATCAGACAGCGAGATCCCCCTGAAGTCCACATAAGCCGTGGTCAGCTCATCGCGCACATCCCGGCTGACCGGGAGATTACGGACGCCGCCCGGCCCGGCTGGCACAGAACCGGAGGCCGCCCCGGGCGAGACGGCGGTGGCCGCCGCGGGACTGGCTGACCGGCCGGGGCGCGGCGCGGCCGGGCCTGACGTCGAGATCGCCGTGCATCCGGCCACCGCCACTGTGGCCAGCAAGCCGAGCCAGCCTAGTACCCGCCGTCTTACCGTGATGGTCCGCATGCTGGCCTCCGAATCCCCCGGCTGCCATGAAGACGCCGCAAACTCCTTGTGTGTTGCGCAGACCTGAACAAAGAACCCGCCGGTGTCGACGGCCAGGTGCCCCGGCGGGGGATCGTCATGGCCGGGGCCGGGCTGGGCCGTACGTGTCCGGTGGCTGCGGTTATGGTACCGCCGTGGGGCGGTCTGCGTCTGTCGCCGCGGCGGGTAGCATGCATGGCTTCCTGGCCGCGCTGACCAGCTTTACCGGCCAGGCCGGGCCAGCGGGCGAGGTCACGCACACCCCGGCGCCAAGGTCCGATGCCCGGCCCGGACCTGCGCCAGCCGCGGCCGGCTAGCAGCGCAGTGCCCGGTCACTACCTCGCGCCGCCGGACACAAAGCTCACCGCGATCATCGACCGCGTTCTGGCCGCGGTCGCCGCGCATGACCCGGATCAGTGGCCGGCCAGCAGCCGGTAACCAGGCCAGACACGGACACCCCCGAGCAGCGGACCGGCCATGCTCCAGCGCACAGATTAACCCTTCGGCGGGGCAGTCGCGGACGGGACCATGAAGGGCCGAACCGCGCCTAACGAATGCGGCTCAGTGAGCGCGGGCTTACCGGAGGACATCACGAAGTGCGATGGGAGGATCGGGCTGCGTCCGAGTGGGGGGCGGTCAGCCCGCACCTGCCGCGCGGCTGGCGGAAACCGTTGGCGGGGATAATGACGAGATGGAAGGCCAGGATGTGGCCGGCCGGGTTCGCCGCCGTATCGGTGCCGCGATCGTCGCGCGCGTCGCCGGGCCGCCGGACCCGGCGCGGCGGCGGCTGCCCGGTGAGGGCTGGTTCGCCGCGGACCGGCCGATCCGGCGGGTGCACGCGGATGCGTCGATGTTCGCCGGCGGGATCACGGCGCTGCTGCTGCAGTCGTTGCACCCGCTGGCCATGGCCGCGGTGGCCGGGCACTCGGGGTACCGCGGCGATCCGTGGGGGCGCCTGCAGCGGACCAGCTACTTCCTCGCAGTCACCACGTTCGGCCAGGCCGGCGACGCGCAGGAGGCGATCGCGCGGGTCCGGGCGGTGCATCAGGCGATCACCGGTACCGTGCCCGGCGGGCGGCCGTACGCGGCATCCGACCCGCGGCTGCTGACCTGGGTGCACATCGCCGAGACCGGCAGCTTCCTGCACGCCCACGCCCGTTTCGGCGC
>JASHTQ010000331.1 GCA_030040475.1 Streptosporangiaceae bacterium | reverse complement strand
ATCTCGGCGGGGGCGTGGTCGCCGCCCATCGCGTCGACCGCGATCCACGGCCTGGCCGCGGGCACTGCCGCGGGCACTGCCGCGGGCGCCGCTTCGGACGCGTCGCGTTCCCGGCCGGGAACGGTGACCCGCTCCGCGTTCGCCGGCCGCCGGTCCCTGCCGTCCGGTTCGGTGCTCAGCGGGCCACCGGTGGACGCGGCCGGGGATGGGTCCTCATGCGGCGAGTCCTCCAGCGAGAAGGCGCCCAGGCAGCCCAGGCAAGAGCGCGGTGTGCCCATTATGGCGCCGGGCGGGTGCGCGGTCGGGGCCGAACCCCCGCAAACCCGTCCGACGCCACGGAGGGTAACCGGGCCGGCCCGCCAATGTACGAATAAAAGCGCACTGGATAAAGCAAACATTCAACGGTTGCTTAGAAGTTCCTGTGATCCTGCGAATACATAGTCCGTTGCATGGTAGTTCTCGGTGAGGAAGATAAGGAGGACGGGAACGGGAACCGGTGCAGCGGCCGGAACGTAAAAAACATTAGGGGCAGTTCTGGCCCGGCGTCGACGCGGGGAACGCCGCCAGACGGGGGGACCGCTGGGGAGCGGGTGTCTTTGGCTGGTTTTCGCGTGCTGCGCGGCGCACCGCCGCAAGCACGCCAGACGAGGGAGAAGGCGCGTGACTGACATCCAGCAGGTCGTTCCGTTGGCCCGGCAGGAAGGCCGGGGGTTTCACGCTTACTCGGCGAAGCACCTTGACGTGCTCACGGCGCGGGCGGGCCTGTCGCCAGATGAGCGGCTGGCGGTTCGGGCGGTGGCAACGGTCCTTCCGTTTCGGACGAATTCTTACGTGGTCGAGAATCTCATCGACTGGGACGCAGCCCCCGATGACCCGATTTACCGGCTGGTTTTCCCGCAGCCGGACATGCTGCCCGCCGCGGACGTGCGGCGGCTGGCCGGCCTGCTCGGCGGCGGGGCACCGCAGCAGCAGATAAAAGCCGCCGCGCACGAGATCCGGATGCGGCTCAACCCGCACCCGGCCGGGCAGTTGCTGCTGAACGCGCCGAGCCTGCACGGCAGGCCGCTGCCTGGCCTGCAGCACAAGTACCCGGAGACGGTGCTGTTCTTCCCCAGGCAGGGCCAGACCTGCCACGCGTACTGCACCTACTGCTTCAGGTGGGCGCAGTTCGTCGACGAGCCCGAGCTGAAGATGGCGACCGACGACGTCGGCACGCTGGTGGCCTACCTGGCCGAGCACCCCGAGGTGACCAGCGTGCTGATCACCGGCGGCGATCCGATGATCATGGGCGAGGCGGTGCTGCGGCGGTACATCGAGCCGCTGCTCGACCCGAGCCTGGATCACCTGGAGTCGATCAGGATCGGCACCAAGTCGCTGTCCTACTGGCCGCAGCGGTACGTCACCGACCCGGACGCCGACGCCACGCTCCGGCTGTTCGGCGAGGTGGTCGAGTCCGGCCGGACCCTCGCGCTGATGGCCCACTTCTCTCATCCCCGCGAGCTCGAGCCGCTGCTGCTCGACCAGGCGGTGCGCCGGATCACCAGCACCGGGGCGGTGATCCGCACCCAGGCGCCGCTGATCAGGACGATCAACGACGATCCCGCCGCGTGGCGCGCCATGTGGCGGACCCAGGTGCGGATGGGCATGATCCCGTACTACATGTTCATCGAGCGGGACACCGGCCCGCAGGACTACTTCGCCGTCCCGCTCGCCCGCGCCTACGAGATCTTCCGCGAGGCCTACCGCGGCACCTCGGGGCTGTGCCGGACGGTCCGCGGCCCGTCGATGTCCGCGACCCCCGGCAAGGTGTGCGTGGACGGGGTGGCCGAGGTGGCGGGGATCAAGGTCTTCGTGCTCCGGATGATCCAGGCACGTGACCCGCAACTGGTCGGGACGCCGTTCTTCGCCAGGTTCGACCCGGACGCGACCTGGCTCACCGACCTCGAGCCGGTGTTCGCGCCCAGGTTCCCCTACGACCCCGCCCCGGAGGCGCTGCCCGGGTTCTGGCCCGGCGAGCCCGGCGAGCTGATGCTGCCCGCCATCTGACCTGCCTGCGCCGCCTCAGCCGTGCGGTCCTGGCCGCCGACCCCCCTCTTGACCGCGAAGCAGCTGACCGCGGCCAGGACCACCACGGCGATCGGCATCACCATCGTCCACCGCATCGCGAGCACGTAGCCGTGGCTGAAGACCTCGGCGCCGAGCCGCTGCAACTGGGCCGCGAGCGCCTTGGGCTCCCCTGGCTGGGCTGCCGAGCTTGTCGTGCCGCCGCTGAGCAGCCCGCTCGCCGCGGACTGCTTGAACCCGTGGATGAACGCGGCGCGGACGTGCGCGGGCAGCCCCGCGGAGCGGATCGTGGCCTGGCTGGTGAGCGAGGACACCAGCCTGTTCTCCAGCAGCGCGCCGACCGCCGCGGTGCCGATCACCGAGCCGACCTGCCGGGTGGTGTTCAGCACGCCGGAGGCCGCGCCGGCCAGCCGCGGCTCGACCTCGCGCATGGCCGTGGTGGTCAGCGGCGCGAACGTGCCGCCCATGCCGAGGCCGGCCACGATCAGCGCCGGCAGGAAGTCCTGCCAGGCCGAGTTCGGCGTCGCGATCGCGACCACCCAGCCCATCCCGGCCGCGAACAGGGTGAGCCCGCTGACCAGGATGTACTTGCCGCCGATCTTGTCGGTCAGCCGCCCGAGGAACGGCGCGGCGAAGATCATCACCAGCGAGGACGGCGCCATCGTCAGGCCCGCCTTGAGCGCGGAGAAGCCGAGCGCGTCCTGCAGGTAGATGGTGAACGGCAGGAAGATGCCGAGCATGCCGACGGACAGCGTGCCTGACACCCAGTTCATCAGCGTGAAGTTCCTGTTCTTGAACAGCGCGAACGGGATGAGCGGCTCGGAGTCCTGGCGCAGCTTCTGGTCGACGACGAACACCCCGATCAGCAGCACGCCGACCGCGAGGATGAGCGGGATCGACACGAACCCGCTGATCGTGCCCCAGTTGTAGTTCTGCCCCTCGACCAGCCCGTAGCAGATCGCGAGCAGCCCCAGGCTGGCCAGCGCCACCCCGCGGAAGTCCAGCCGGTGCCTGCGCCCCGGGCGCAGGTCAGGCACGATGAAGAAGGTCACCGCGAAGACCACGATCCCGATCGGCAGGTTCACGAAGAAGATCCACCGCCAGTCGAACGCGGTGACGAGCAGCCCGCCCAGGGTCGGCCCCGCGATGGTGGCCAGGCCGGCCACCGCCCCCCAGATGCCGAACGCGGCGCCGCGCCGTTCCGGCGGGAACACCATCGTGACAATCGCGAGCGTCTGCGGCATCAGCATCGCCGCGCCGAGGCCCTGCACCGCGCGGAACGTGATCAGCCAGTCGGCGCTCGGCGCGAACCCGCACGCGGCGGAGGCGGCCGTGAACGCGGCGATGCCGGCCACGAACATGGTGCGCGTCCCGATGATGTCGCCCAGCCTGCCCGCCGTGATCACCAGGACGGCGAGCACGAGCGCGTACGCGTTCAGCACCCACAGCACGTCGTCAAGCGACGCGTGCAGCCTGTCGATCATGTTGGGGATGGCGATGTTGACGATCGTCAGGTCAAGCAGCGTCATGAAGAACCCGAGCGACACCACGACCAAGACCGCCCACGGGTTCCCGCGCAGCCTAATCATGCTCGAAACCTTAGCTCACCGGCTGAGAAAGAAAAAGATATATCTTAATCAGAACGGGAGGTTGTGGCACGGCCCGGCTTCCCGCCGCTTGGTCCGGGTGGCCGCCGAACGGGCCGTCGTGGTACCCGCCAGGGACCGACGAACCGGCCCCACCCTCCGGTTCCCGTGCCGGTTCGGCGTGGGGCCGCCGAACGGGCCGTCGTGGTACCTGCCCGGCCCGAGGAACCGGCCCGGGCGTGATACCACCGCCCGTTCGGCTAAAAATAAGGACCTGTGCCGGGGGCGGCGGGTCGGCGTGGCAAGCGGGCGGCCGGCGCCTGTGGTCGGTGTGACTTCCGGCCGCCTTCGCACCTCATGTGACTTTCGTTACGCAGAGATGGTGTAGCGGGACGGGTATCCTCCCGGCATGAACCTGAACGGGACCTCGGCGATCGTCTCCGGCGGCGCGAGCGGGCTCGGCGAGGCGACCGCGCGGGCGCTCGCGGCGGCGGGCGCCACCGTCGTGATCGCCGACCTGAACGAGGCGGCCGGCAAGCCGATCGCGGCCGAGATCAACGGGCTGTTCGCGCGGACCGACGTGGCGGACGAGGCGTCGGTGCAGGCGGCCGTGGACGCCGCGGCGGCCACCGGGGCGCCGCTGCGGGCCGCCGTCAGCTGCGCGGGCATCGGCTGGGCCGAGCGGACGGTCGGCCGCGACGGCACCCCGCACGACCTGGCGAGCTACACCAGGGTCATCACGATCAACCTGATCGGGACGTTCAACGTCATGCGCATCGCCGCCGCCGCGATGGCCAGGACCGCGCCCGCCGATGCCGACGGCCAGCGCGGCGTGATCATCAACACGTCCTCGGTGGCGGGCATCGAGGGCCAGACCGGCCAGATCGCGTACTCCTCGTCCAAGGGCGGAATCATCGGCATGACCGTGCCGGCCGCGCGGGACCTGGGCGTGATCGGGGTCCGGGTGAACACCATCTGCCCCGGCATCATCGACACCCCGATCTACGGGTTCAACTCCAATGCCGAGGAGTTCAAGGCCAGGCTGGTCGCGCCGGTCGTGTTCCCCAAGCGGATGGGGCGGCCCGCCGAGTTCGGCCAGCTGGTCCTGGCGCTGATCGAAAACGACTACCTGAACGCCGAGGTGGTCCGCTTCGACGGCGGGATCAGGTTCCAGCCCAAGTAGGCTGGTCGGGTCGGCTGAGCACGGATCCGTTATCGCGAACGTCTGGTGGCACGCATGGGCGGTATAACCGGCTGCCTGGCGCTGGCAGACGGGGCGGGGCCCGACCCAGAATGGGCGGGCCACGCCGCCACGCGCCTGGTCCACCGCGGGCCAGACGACGACGGCTACTTCGCCGATGCCGACCTGGCGCTGGCCTTCAGGCGGCTCGCGGTCATCGACCCCTCGCCCGGCGGGCGCCAGCCGATGCAGTCCGCGGACGGCCGCTTCGTGATGGTCTTCGACGGTGAGATCTACAACTACGTCGAGCTTGCCCAGCGGCTGCTGGCCCGCGGTGCCCAGCTGCGCAGCAGGTCAGGCGCCGAGGTCCTGCTCGAGACGTACGCATGGGTCGGCAAGGACGTCGTCCGCCAGCTGCGGGGGATGTACGCGTTCGCGATCTGGGACCGGCGGACGCGCGAGCTGTTCTGCGCCCGCGACCCGTTCGGCATCAAGCCGTTCTACTACGCGCTGACCGCGGCCGAGGGCCGCCCCAGGTTCGGGCCCCAGCTCAGGTTCGCATCCGAGCGCAAGGCGCTTGCCGACGCCGGCGAGGTGGGCCCGCTCGACCCGGACGCGCTGCGCAGGTACCTGTCGTTCCAGTACGTGCCCGCGCCCGCCACGCTGACGCCGCCCGTCCGGTCGCTGCCGCCCGGGCACGTGCTGATCGCCAGGCCCGGCGGCCGGGTCGACGTGTTCAGGTACTGGCGCCCCGAGCTGCGGCCCGCCAGGTCGCCCTCGTCCAGCTCGCCGGAGCGGATCTTGACCGCGCTGCGCGACTCGGTCGCCGTGCACATGCGCAGCGACGTCCCCGTCGGCGCGTTCCTGTCCGGCGGGATCGACTCGGCCACGCTGTGCGCGCTCGCCGCGGAGCTGCATCCCGGGCTGATCACCTTCACCGTCGGGTTCGAGCGCGAGGGCTACAGCGAGATCGACCAGGCGCTGGAGACCGCGACGGCGCTCGGCGTGAAGTCGGTTCCGTACGTGATCACCGCGGAGGAGTTCGCGGCCTGCCTGCCCAGGATCGTCTGGCACCTGGACGACCCGATGGCCGACGCGGCCGCGGTCCCGCTGTGGTTCGCCGCCCGGGAGGCGCGCAAGCACGTCAAGGTGGTGCTGTCCGGCGAGGGGGCCGACGAGCTATTCGGCGGCTACGGCGTCTACTACCAGCCCGGCGTGGTGCGCGCGGGAAAGGCGCTGCCCTCGTGGGGGCGCGCGACGATCAGCCGGGTGGCCGCCGAGCTGCCGGCCGGGGCCAAGGGCAAGGGCTTGCTCAACCGGACCTCGACGCCGCTGCCGCGGCGGTACATAGGCAACGCCTACGTGTACCGGGGCGAGCAGGCGCAGGCGCTGGTCAGGTACGGCAACGGCAGCGAGTTCGACGTGACCGACCCGGTCTACCGGCAGGCGGCCGAGGCCGGGCTCGACGACGTCGCCACCATGCAGCTTGTGGACATCAATACCTGGCTGCCCGGCGACATCCTGGTCAAGGCGGACCGGATGGCGATGGCCCACGGCCTGGAGCTGCGCTCCCCGTTCCTCGACCGGGAGGTGCTCGCGGTCGCCGCGCGGCTGGCCCGGGTGGAGAAGACCGCCGCCGGTACGACGAAGTTCGCGCTGCGCGAGGCCGTGGGCGCGCTGCTGCCCCAGGCCACCGCGGAGCGGGCCAAGCTTGGCTTCCCTGTCCCGATCGGCTACTGGCTCGGCGGCGGCATGTACGGCTACGCCGAGGGGATCATCCGCGCGGCGCAGACCGGCCGGTGGCTGAACAAGCCCGCCGCGCTCGACATCCTGCAGCGTTTCCGGGCCGGCGATCCCGCGGTTACCTGGCGGCACGTGTGGCTGCTGGTCGTATTCTCGCTGTGGCACCAGATCTACGTGGAACGCGTGTACGACCCGGTGGCCCTTGGGTGGGAATCGCCCGGTGTCGGAGGACAAGGTCAGTGAGCAGCAGGCCCAAGATCAGCGTCGTCGTGGCGTTCTTCAATAACTCCGACGACCTCGGGGACTGCCTGGATTCGATCGGTGCCCAGTCGTTCGGCGACCTTGAGGTGATCATGGTCGACGACGCCTCCACCGACCACAGCGCGCAGATCGCGCGGGCGAAGGCGGCCGCCGACCCCCGGTTCATCCTCGTCCAGGCCGAGCACGGCGGGCCCGGCGGCGCGCGCAACCGCGGCGTCGAGCGCGCCCGCGGCGAGTACCTGGCCTTCGTCGACGGCGACGACATGCTGCCGAGCAACGCGTACGAGCTGCTGCTGCACACGCTGGAGCGATCCGGGTCGGACTTCGTCAGCGGGGCCGTCTGGCGGGTCGGCCCCAAGGGCCTGAACCCGTCGGCGCTGCACTCGCTGGCGATCAAGGGCAGGCAGACAGGCACGCACATCACCAAGACCCCGCGGCTGCTCTACGACGTGTCGGTGTGGAACAAGCTGTTCAGGCGCTCGTTCTGGGACGCCAATCGGCTGGCCTACCCCGAAGGCGTGGTCTGGGAAGACATCAGGCTGATGACCAAGGCCCACGTGCTGGCCAGGGCCGTGGACGTGATACCCGACATCGTCTACTACTGGCGCGAGCGCGCGCAGGGCAGGCTGTCGATCACGCAGAGCCGGGGAGATATCGGCAACCTGCGCGACCGGATGACGGCGCTCGACGACATCGACGCGTTCATCGCCGCGCACTCGACGTCCGCCCTGCTGCGCGCGCACCAGCGCAAGGCGCTCAAGAACGACCTGTGGCTCTACGTCCAGGACCTGCACAAGGTCACCGAGGAGTACCGGGCCGAGTTCGCCGACCTGGTGGACGGCTACCTGTCGGGCGTCGGCCGGCGGGTGATGCGCAGCCTGCCCGCCACCCACAAGCTGGCCTATTACCTGGTGCGGATCGGGGCGACCGCGCAACTGGCCGAGTTCGCCGCGTGGATGATGGAACAGCCGGTGCGCCAGGTACCGATGGTCCGCCGGCATGGCCGGCTGCTGGCCGACCTGCCGTTCCGGGTCGGCTCCCCGGTGCCGGTGCCCGCCCGCGTCTTCCGGCCGCACTGGCGCGACCTCGACCCGTACATGCAGGTGGACGACATCGGCTGGGACGCTGGCCGGCTGGTCGTCACCGGCCGGGCCAACGTCCCCTCGGTCGACGTCGCCAGGCGGCGGAACACCTCGAAGCTGCTCGTGCTGCGCCCGCCGGGCCGGCGGCTGCCTCGCGTGCTGCCCGTCCGGTCCTTCCTCAACCCGGACGCGACCGCCCTGTCGGAGCAGGAACACTACAACTACGACTGGTCGGGTTTCCGGTTCTCGATCCGGCCGGGGCGGCTGCGGGGCGTCGGGGAGTGGCAGTGCTACATGCTCGTCCGCGGCCACGGCGTGTGGCGGCCGGCCCGGGTGCACACCCCGGTGCCGGGTCCGGCCGAACGGCCCCAGCCGCGCCAGGCCGGGCCGGGTCTGCGGTTCGGTGCCAGGTGGGCAGGGCTCGGCCTCAACCTGGCCACCTGGCGGGTCGGCGCGTTCCTGGCCGGGCACGCCTGGCAGGACGGGTTCGATGACCCGGCAGCCCTCGGTGGCCCCGCCGTCGAGATCGACGTGGAGCTTGCCGCCGCGGCGGCCTCGGCCGGCCAGCCCGAGCTTGTGCTCGTCCGCAACCGCGGTGCGGCGAGTCGGTCGTTCCCCATGACCCGCCCGTCCAGCCCGTCCAGCCCCGCTGGTTCCCCTGGTTCCCCTGGTTCCTCGGGTCCCGCTGGTTCTTCGGGTTCTGCTGGGCGCCTCTGGCGCGCGCGCGTCTCGCTGGCCGACCTGGCCGGGGCGGGCGACGTGGCGGACCGGGTCGGCCAGGCCGGGAGGGTCGGCGACGACGGCATGGCCTGGGACGTCTACGTCACGGCGCCGGGCGGGCCGAGGATCCGGGTGGCGTGGCCGGACGGCATGCCGGAGGGCAGGCACCTGTTCGGCGGCCGGGAGGCCGTGGTCGGCCGGAGCCGCTACGGTGACCTTGTGATGGCAGAACGCACCCCGCGTCCGGTGATCGACTCGTACGCCTGGCGTCCCGACGGCCGCCTGGTGCTGGACGGCGGCTTCCTCGGCGGCCTGCTCGGCGGCGAGCGCTACGAGATGGTGCTGCGCCGGATCGGGTCGGGCGATTCCCACGTCGTCCCGTTCCCGGTGCGGGGCGAGCGGTTCAGCGTCGAGCTCGACGTGGACCGGATGCCGTTCTTCGGCTCGGCCGTCCCGCTGCGCGACGGCGAGTGGAACCTCTACGTACGCCCGGCGGACGGTGACGGCTCGGGGCTGGCGGAGCTCACGTACGACCACGACCGGCTCGCCGACGTGGCCGGCGACCGGGTGGCCGCCGGGCGCAAGTGGTACCGGCTGATCGTCACCGGCCACGACGACCCGCTGATCACCGCCGAGCCGCGGCTGCGCCGCACCGAGCAGGGCAACTTCAGCCAGCGGGCGCTGCGCCGCGGCTTCTACCCGGCGATGCGGCGGACCCCGGCCCGCGACCAGATCATGTTCGTCAGCTGGAAGGGCAAGCAGTGCGGCGACAACCCGCTCGGGATCGCCGAGGAGCTGCGCCGCAGGGGCGATGACCGCGAGCAGCTGTGGGCGGTCACCGACTGGTCGGTCCCGGTGCCCGAGGGCGGCACCGGCGTGCTGCGCGGCACGCAGGAGTACTACGAGGCGCTGGCCCGGTCGGCGTACCTGATCGCCAACGACGACATGCAGCTGCCGTTCCGTAAGCGAGACGGCCAGGTCTACCTGCAGACCTGGCACGGCACGATGCTCAAGCGGATCGGTTTCGACATCGCCAACCCGCAGTTCATCAGCGGCACGGCCTACTTCGACCACCTGGCGAGGGACGTCGCGCAGTGGGACCTGCTGCTGTCGCCCAACCCGTTCAGCACGCCGATAATGCGCCGTGCCTTCCGCTACGAGGGCGAGATCTGCGAGTACGGGTACCCGCGCAACGACCTGATGTGCCGTCCCGACACGCCGGAACTCGCGGCTCGGGTGCGTTCGCGGCTGGGCATCGACCCGGCCAAGCGGGTCGTCCTTTACGCGCCGACCTGGCGCGACAACCAGGTCTACGCCAACGGCCGCAGGTACCGCTTCGACATGCGGCTGGACCTGGAGCGCGCGTGGCAGGCGCTCGGCGCGGACCACGTGTTCCTGATCCGCGGTCACCACCAGATGGCCGACGACGTGCCCGCCGGGATGCGGCCGGGGTTCGCGCTCAACGTGACCGCGTATCCCGACATCACCGAGCTCTACCTGGTGGCCGACATCCTGGTCACGGACTACTCCTCGGCCATGTTCGACTACGCGGTCACCGGCAGGCCGATGCTGTTCTACACCTATGACCTGGCCGAGTACCGTGACAACCTGCGCGGCTTCTACTTCGACTTCGAGGCGGAGGCGCCCGGCCCGCTGCTGGCCACCTCGGCCGAGGTGATCGAGGCGATCGGGGACGTCGACTCGGTCGCGGCCCGCTACGGCGAGGCCTACCGGCGCTTCGCGGCGACGTTCTGCCCGCTCGACGACGG
>JASHTQ010000330.1 GCA_030040475.1 Streptosporangiaceae bacterium | reverse complement strand
GTCGCCGCCGGGCTGCTGCCCGACCGGGCCGGCGCCGCCACGAAGGCGCTGGTCCACATCGCGTTCGCCGAGCTCCGCCAGATCCGCGGCGCGTCCGGGTTGGAGCAGGCCTGGATAGCCCGCGCGCAGCAGGACTGGGCCGGGCACCGCGCCGCCGCCGCCCTGACAGGCGGGGACGGCGGCGCCTGGCTGACCGGCGACGCCGCCCGCGGCGCCGCCTGCGACGCGGTCACCGTCCCCGTGGTCACCGGCACCGTCGACCCCGCCGTGCTGGACCGCCTCGTCGGCCTGTGCCTGACCCTGGCCGGCCATGGCCACTGTCGGCCCGCCGCGCCGGAGACCGGGGCACAGGAAACCGCCGCGCCGGAGACCGGGACCAGCGGCCTGACCGAGCACGCCCGGGCGATGCTGCAGCGCGCGATCATCGGCGCCGCCGTCGACCTCGTCTCCGGCCCTGGCGGGCTCGCCTCCATCCTGCGAACCGGGCTGCTCGGCGCCCCGCTGGCCGGGCCCAGCCTGCCGCTGGACGTCGGGTGCGCCGAGACCGTCCCGGCCGGGATCCGCCAGGCCATCCTGCACCGGGCCGGGGGCCACTGCGAGTGGGCCGGCGGGTGCTGGCGGCCCGCTGCGGCCTGCCACATCCACCACGTCATCCGCAAGGCCGACGGCGGCAAGACCAGCGTCAAGAATTGCCTGCTCCTGTGCTCGTTTCATCATCTGGTGGCGGTGCACCGGTGGGGGTGGAAGCTGATCTTGAACCTGGACGGGACCACCACCGCCTGGAGCCCGGACGGCAGCACCGTCCTGCACAGCCACGGGCCGCCGCCCCGGCCCGGGTGAATACGCCCACTGGCTCATGCCAGGCCGGTCGGCGCCGTATGAGCGGGAGGCGGCACGGATCCGTTCGGCGCCCGGGGATCGGGTGCTGTTGCTCGGGCCTACCTCAGCTGGAGGATGTTGCCGTTGATCAGGGCTGCGCGATCTTCGGTTAGGTAGGCGATCACGTCGGCGACCTGTTCGGGGGTCGCGACGTGCACTAGGTCCCGGCTGGCGGCAACGGCGGCTCGTACCTCGTCGGTCACCCAGCCGGTGTCGGTCACGGGAGGGTGGACCACGTTGGCGGTGATCCCGGCGTCGGCTAGTTCCAGCGCGGCGGACAGCGTGTAGTCGACCAGGGCCGCCTTGGCCGCACCGTAGGAGACCTCCTCGGGGAAGCCGCGGCCGTTTCCCGACGTCATGGAGATGATCCGGCCGTAGCCGGCGCGCCTGGCCAGGTGCCGGCGGGCGAACTCGGCGATCATCAGGGCTCCGCCGCGGGCATCGACGGCGAAGAGCCGGTCGAAGGCGGCGGCCGTGACCGGGGTCAGTGCCCGGCCGAACCGGTCGGTGCCTTCGGCCTTGAACGTATCGGCCAGCCAGCCGCTTGCGTTGTTGACCAGGATGTCCACCGGCCCGAGCTCTCGTTCGGCAAGATCGAACAGTTCGGCCGGGGTGCCGGGGTCGGACAGGTCGGCCTCTGCCGCCCGGCAGGTGCCGCCGACCCCGGCGAGCGCGGCGAGCGCCGCCTCGGCTCCTTGCGCGCGATGGCGCCGGTACGCCCCGGGCGTTCCCGGGTCGGGGGCGTCGTTCAGCCGCAGGTACGTGATCATCACCGATGCGCCCCGGGCCGCGAGGGCCACGGCCGGATCTGGGCGACGGCCCTGGTAATGGGGGTCAGGAGTTGGGCTGGCGCGGGGCGTTGCGCGGGTTGCGGGCAACGAAGGTGAACATGCGGGCGCCGGCCTCCAGCGGGGCGGGGGCGGCGGCGAGGCGGTAGGCGGCGACGGTCCAGTCGGTGCACGGGTCGGAGATCCAGGCCAGCTCGAAGCCGCGGGCGGAGAACCAGTCGCAGATCTGCGGCACCAGGTCGGGCGCCTGGTGGCTGCGGGTCCAGATAACCGTGCCGCCGCGCGCGCACAGCTGCGTGCAGTAACCAGCGGTGCGCTCGATGTCCTGGTCGCTGATGTTGCCGAAGATGCCGCAGGCCAGCACCAGGTCGGCGGGGGCGAGGCCGGCGTAGTTGTCGGTCAGCCCGGCGTCCGCGGTCAGCACCTCGACGCCGGGCAGGCCGGCGCCCCGCGCGGCCGCCCGGGCCGACTCGGCGAGCCGGGGGTCCAGTTCCACCAGGCGCGCGGTCACGTCGGCGCGGCGGGGATGGCCGGCGAGCGCGCCGATCAGGTCACGGCCCTGGCCGGCGCACATGCTGATCGCGCGCAGCGGACCGGCGGGCGCCTGGTCCAGCATGGCGCGGATCTGCTGCTTGACGGCCGCCAGGCGGTGCGAAAGGTCGGAATCGGGGTCGTCGTAGGCCCGGTGCCAGGAGTGCCAGAAGTTGGTTTCGGTCACATGGGCCATGCTAAGGACCACGCTGCGGGAGCCTTGCGCTTGCACGCGTGGCTCCCGCAGCCGTTGATTACGGCTCGACGAGGAACACTTCGCTCTCGACGAAGCTCGCGTCGAAGTTCGCCGTCCCGATGAGCAGGTAGGCGTAGACCCGGCACAGGTGCCCCTTGTGCGCCGCCAGGCTTGCCGGAGTCACGTGGTAGACGAACGCCTCGGACGGCGTGCTCCACGGGGCCGAGTTGAGCGTCCCGCTGACCGGAGCCGGCGCGAACGCGATCGAGGTACCGGTTTCCAGGTCCTTGATCATCAAACCGGTGGTGTACTTCGCGCCCAGAGAGAACACCGTCGCGCCCGCCTCGACCTCGACCACGACCTCGGCTGGCTTGGTCGCGTCGAGTACGAAGTCGGCAATCGTGCTGCCCGTTTCCCGCGTGAAGACGCGGATGATCTGTGCGTGATTCGGACCCATCTTGATCACCCCCTTTGCCGATGGGGAGACCGAACACCTGGACAGGGGGTGTCCCTGGCCGTCCTGATACGGCCGCAGGCGGGTGTATTAACTGGCGGCCTGCCGCCCTCCGTGCTAGTAAGAGGTATCGCTGCATACTGAAGGCGCCGATGGTGGCAGGAAGCGAACGCCGTGCGTGACGACCCGTCCGTGGTCGCGCTGGTGGAACGTGCGGCCGAAAGTGACCAGGACGCGTGGGACGAGATCGTCGAGCGCTACGCGCCGCTGGTCTGGTCGATTTGCAGCCGGTACCGGCTGAGCAACCACGACCGGGAGGACGTGGGACAGAACGTCTGGCTGCTTCTGGTCGAGCAGCTGGGCAAGCTGCGCGAGCCTGCCGCGCTGCCGGGGTGGCTGGCGACCACCACCGCGCGGGAGTGCCTGCGCGTGGCGATGGCCAGCCGGAAGTCGCAGCGGCTCGGCACGCAGCTTGACGAGGCGGCGCAGTTCGTGGACGACACGGTGATCGACGAGGAGATGCTGATGGCGGAGCGGAACGCGGTCCTGCGCGCGGCCTTCGCCGAGCTGCCGCCGCGCTGCCAGCGGTTGCTTGGCATGCTGCTGTCCGATCCGCCGCATTCGTACGCTCAGATCAGCGCCGCGATGGACATCCCGGTCGGCAGCATCGGCCCGCGGCGCGCCCGCTGCCTGGAAAGGCTGCGCAGGTCCGGCACGCTCATGGCGCTTGGCGAGGTGACGGTCGGCGATCCGGCAGGTGAGTCGCGTGCCTGACCCCTGGGACGACGAGCAGCTGATGGCGGCACTGCAGGAGGCGATGCGGGC
Organism: Streptosporangiaceae bacterium; assembly: GCA_030040475.1. The sequence continues at coordinate 1,135 of JASHTQ010000330.1, read as the reverse complement.
GCGCGAGGCCGTCCCTGCCAGCTTCATCCAGACCGGGAAGAACGCCTACGCCTGGCATAACATCGACGCCGAACTCGCGCGGCTCACCTACGACTCGGCCAGCGACGTGGGCCTGGCGGCGGCGGTGCGGTCGGAGACCGCGTCGATCCGCGCGCTCACCTTCACCTCGGCTCACCTGTCCATCGAGGTCGAGGTCACCGAGGACTCCCTGGTCGGCCAGGTCATCCCGGTCCGGGCCGGGACGATCGAGGTGCAGGCCAAGGAGGTCGCGACCGGGACGATCCCGGTCGACGAGGTCGGCTGTTTCGCGGTCAGCCCGAAGCCGGCCAGCCCGTTCCGGCTACGGTACCGCGCGGACGACGGCACCGACGTGGTGACCGGGTGGATCACGTTGTGAGGGTTGCGCTGCTCAGCCTGCGCCGAGGGTTACCAGCGAGGCCGCGGTGGCGTACTGGACCGGATCGTCTGGGTTGCCGTCTCGCCGGACGTGATACACCGCGTCGGCCAGGGTCTGGCCCGCGCGCAGGTGCCGGTGCAGGTCGACCATCAGCGGGACCGCGGCCTGGTCGTTCAGCGGCACGACGGCGGCGACGATGCCCGCCGTGCCCAGCGGCAGCAGGCTGCTGACCAGGCCGAGCAGCTCGTCGGCCCCGGCGGGCGCCAGCACGCCCGAGTCGCAGCTCGACAGCACGAGCCGATACGGCGCGCGCTGCAGCTGCTCGAAGTCGTAGACGGTCAGTGGCCCGTCGTGCATCCGCAGCGAGGAGAACAGCGGGCTGTCGGCGCGGAAGGTGCCGTGCGCCGCGATGTGCGCCAGCCAGGCGCCATCCAGCGCGCACAGCACCTTCTCGGCCGTGGCCTCGGCGTCGGACAGCACCGTGACGTCCTCGTAGAGCCGGGCGAGCACCGGCACCTCGGCCCCGTCAGACGCCAGGCCGGGGCCGCGGGCGAGGGTGACGTGGCGGTGCTCGGGCGGCGGCGCCGCGTGCGCGCGCATCCAGGCGACCGCGGACGGGGCGACGCTGACCACACGGTCGCGCAGCGCGGGCAGGATGGCCCAGGGGATCGTCTGCAGCTTGCCCGGGGGGACGATGACAACCGGCCCGTCGCCGTCGGCCACGTAGCGGGCGGCCGG
>JASHTQ010000329.1 GCA_030040475.1 Streptosporangiaceae bacterium | reverse complement strand
GCTATGGCGAAGAAGGGCACGAACGCGACGCCCTGCTCGCCGCAGGCACGGACGAAGTCGCGCTTGTCCGCGGACGCGCCGATGGCGTAGGAGTTCTGCACGCAGACCACAGGCGCGATGGCCCGCGCCTCGGCCAGGTGCTTGGGCCTGACGTTGGAGATGCCGAGGTGACGGACAAGCCCGGCGTCGCGCAGGGCGGCCAGCGCGCCGAAGTGCTCGGCAATCGACGCCGTCTCCCGGCTGCGGGGCATCCGCAGGTTGACCACGTCGAGGTGGTCGCGGCCGAGCTGGCGCAGGTTCTCCTCGACCTGGCCGCGCAGCTGGGCAGGTGACGCCCACACCCACTGCCCGGACGGATCCCGGCCCGGCCAGACCTTGGTGGCGATGACCAGGTCGTCCGGGTACGGCGCCAGCGCCCGGTTGATCAGCTCGTTGGCAGAGCGCAGCGGGGAGAAGTAGAACGCCGCGGTGTCGATGTGGTTCACGCCCAGCTCGACCGCACGGCGCAGCACCGCGATCGCCTGACCGCGGTCGCCCGGCAGCCCGCCGGCGTCGGACGTCAGGCGCATCGCGCCGAATCCCATCCGGTTGACGGCCAGGTCGCCAAGCGTCCAGGTGCCCGCGGCCGCCGCGCTGATCGTCTGCGAGGTCACCTTCGAAGTCTGCCATCCGCCGACCATAGGTTTTGCTCGCGGGTTCGGGGTATTTTGTGGCCATTATGCCGTCAACCTCGTCGCTGCCTGGGCCGACGCGTAAGGAGCGGTTTCCTTGACCGACGGGGTGGACGCGGCTGCCGAGCCGGGCGCACGAACCGCAGCGCCGGTACCGGCGCAAGAGCCGGCTCCGCGCAGGTACCGGCTCCGCCGCGGCATGCTGGCTGCGCTCGCCATCGTGGTCCTGGTCAGCGTCATCGTGGTCGAGCGGCACACCCTTGCCGAGTCGCTGCACGTCCTGGCCCGCCTGAACTGGGCCTGGTTCCTGCTCGCCTTCGCGTCCGAGGCGATCTCGCTGTCCAGCTTCGGGCTCAGCCGGATGCTCCTCATGCGGGTCAACGGGCGGCCGACCACGTTCAGGTCGGTGATGGCGGTCACCTACGCGGCGAACGCGCTGTCGATCTCGGTCCCGTTCGCCGGCGCCGAGCTGGCCATGGTCTTCTCCTACCGGCAGTTCCGCAGGCACGGCGTCGACGCGGCGACCACCGGCTGGACGCTGGCCGTCTCGGCCATCTTCTCCACCTCGGCGCTGGCGCTCCTGCTCGTGATAGGGGCCATCGCCGGCTCCGCGTCGCTGGCGACCGCCGCCGGGTTCCTCGGCGCGTTCGTGTTCATCGTCCCTGGCGCCGCCGTCCTGCTCGCCCTGCGATACGAGAACATCCGCCAGCTGCTCCACCGGCTGATCACGGGGCTCGTGAGCCTCTCCCGCAGGGTCTTCGGCGTTCCGGCCCAGGGCGTCGATGGCCTGGACGAGTTCCTCGACCGGGTGGCGAGCCTGCGGCTGCCCTGGTTCAGGTACGCGGAGGTGTTCGGGCTCGCGCTGCTGAACTGGGCCGCGGACTGCGGCGCGCTCGCCTGCGCTATCCGGGCCATGGGCCAGCCCGTGCCCTGGCACAATCTGCTCCTGGTCTACGGCGCGGGCGCCGCGGTCGGCAGCACCGGCATCACGCCTGGCGGATTCGCCCTGGTCGAGCTCGCCCTGACGGCCGCGCTGACCGCCGCGGGACTGCACCGCTCCCCCGCGCTCGCCGCCGTGCTCGCCTACCGCCTGGTCAATTTCTGGCTGGTCCTTATCTGCGGGTGGATCCTGATGGCCGTCCTCGCCCACCGCCGCATCGGCGCCGCCCAAGGCGACGCGGCCGAGAGCGGGTTAACGTGCCGGAACCGGCCGAGGTCACGCTGGCCGGCCTCGAGGCCGATCCGCATCCCGCGCTTGCGGGGCTGCGGGCAGCCGGGCCGGTCAGCTGGGTGCCCGCCCTCGGCGCCTGGCTGGTCACCGGGTACGACATGGCGCTGGTGGTGCTGCGGGACTCAAGGACGTTCACCGTCGATGACCCGAGGTTCTCCACGGCCAAGGTGGTCGGCCCGAGCATGCTCTCGCTGGACGGCTCGCAGCACGTGCGCCACCGCGCGCCATTCACCCGTCCCTTCCGCGGCGACGTGGTCCGGGCCCGGCTCACCGCCGTCACCCAGGCCGAGGCAGAGCGCCTGGTGTCGGCGATAAGGCCGTACGGCGAGGCGGAACTGCGCCGGGCGGTGGCCGGGCCGCTCGCCGTCGCCGTGATGGCCGAGGCGCTCGGCCTCGCGGGCACCGACCCGGCGCGGCTCCTCGGCTGGTACGACGGCATCGTGGCCGCCGTGCAAGCCGAGGCCGCTGGTCCGCGCGGTGAATCAACGGGCACGACCGCGTTCGCCGAGCTCGCCGCCAGCCTGCGCCAGGTCATTTCCGCCCGGGACAGCCGCAGCCTGCTGGCCGACGCGGCCGGCGAAGGACTCCTGACCGAGGACGAGGTGATCTCCAACGCCGCGGTGCTGATGTTCGGCGGGATCGAGACCACCGAGGGCATGATCGCCAACGTCATGCTGCACCTCCTCGCCAACCACGGCGAGCTGAACCGCGTACGTGCGGACGGCCGGCTCATCGCCGCGGCGGTCGAGGAATCGCTGCGCCTGGAACCCGCCGCGGCCGTCGTCGACCGGTACGCGACCCGCGATGTCACGCTGGCGGACGCCAGTATCCGCAACGGCGACCAGGTCACCGTCTCGATTGCCGGAGCCAACAGGGACCCGGAGGTCTTCGGGGACCCCGACACGTTCGACGTCCGCCGCCCCAACGCCGCCAAGCACCTGGCCTTCGCGCACGGCCCGCACTTCTGCATCGGCGCTCACCTGGCCCGGCTGGAGGCGCATGCCGCCGTGCAGGCCATGCTCGGCGGGCTCCCCCGGCTGCGCCTCGACCCGCGCTACCCCAGCGCGCCCCGCGGCCTGGTCTTCCGTAAGCCGCCGGACCTGCGCGCCTGCTGGACCCCCTAGCATGGCTCAGTGAACCCAGCGGAATCCAGAGGAGGCGCGATGTCGGAGCAGGATGAGCAAGAGTTCGCCGAGCGGTTTCACCGTGACCGCAGGGTGCACGGCGGCGAGATAGACCGCCTGGACGACGACCAGCTCGCCCGGCTGACCGAGGAGGAGCGCGTCGCGGCAGGCCTCGACGCCTATGACCCGGACGAGGCGCCGCCCGCCACCGACACTCCCCCGCTCACCGACGACATCCGCCAGACCGACGTCTACAAGGACGAACGCGCCGAGGTCGAGCGCGAGGAGGAAAAGGGCGAGCTGTACCCGATCGACGAGGAGCACCCCTTCCCGCCGACCAGGTACGAATAAGCCTTACGGAGCCAGCGCCACGCTCGCCTCGGTGGTGTACACCAGGAACGTCAGCGACTCCTGGAAGTACAGCTCCACGTGGTCGGCGTCGTGCGACAGGTAGCCGATCGACAGGTCCTGGCCGAGCCGCAGCTCGTGGTCGCCGCCCCGCGCCGTCAGCACGAACGCGCCGTCGATGGCGGGTGCCCAGATGATCTCGCCGTCCACCACCCTGGCCAGGTGCTCGCGGATCGGGTACCCGTGGTCGGCGGTCTCGCTGACGGCCGTGTAGGCGTCGGCGGACAGCAGCAGCGAGTACGGGCCGTCCACGCCCGCCAGCCGGAGCGCGCTGACCGCCTGGCTGATCGCGTTCGGGTACTCCCGGACCGCGGCGGGCAGCGTGATCGCCGGGTTGGAGGAGCTCGCCCTCACCCCGGCGATGCTCGCCGCCGAGTAGCCCTCGAAGATCGCCCGGTCCTCGGCGAAGGCGATCTTCTTCGCCGCGTCCTTCACCGGCTGCCAGTCGGAGTCCTGGGAGCCGCGCTCCACGTCGTCCACGTCGCGGCGGCTCACCGTGAACGGCACCCGCAGCTGGACCAGCGGCGCGGATTCGCGCAGCCGGGCGATCACGCCGTCGGCGGGCGCCCCGATGTCGGCGAGATGCCCGGTGTTCACCGCTCCCAGCGTGGGCCCGTCGGGTCCCTTGACGTCCACCACCCGGCGCCCGGCCACGTGCCGGCCGAACGTCCTGCGGGCCTCCTCCTCGATGCTCGCCCAGGCGGCGTCGGTGATCGGAGCCAGTTCGCGGTACAGGTTATTCATGGCTACGTGCTCCTCCTCAAGCTGCCAATACCCAGTGAGCCCGCGCCGCCGGAAGCGGACGCCGGATCGGGGGGATCCGGCAGGTCGTCCAGGAAGTCCGCGGACGGCGCGAAGAACAGGCCGCCGGTGACGGCCGTGGAGAAATCGAGGATCCGGTCGGTGTTACCCGGCGGGTTACCGATGAACATGTTGACGAGCATCTGCTCGGTCACGCTCGGCGTGGCCGCGTACGCGATGTAGTAGGTGCCGAACTCCGCCCGTGCCAGCTCGCCGAACGGCATGTTGGCCCGCAGGATCTGCTGTTCCTCCCCGTCGGAATCCACGATCGTGTTCAAGGCCACGTGCGAGTTGACGGGCTTGACGTCGTCGGCCATCTCGATGTCGGACAGCTTGGCCCGGCCGATCGCCTTCTCCTGGTCCTCGGTCGACAGCGCGTTCCATGACGCCATGTCGTGCAGGTACTTCTGCACGATCACGTAGCTGCCGCCCGCAAACGCAGGATCCGACCCGCCGACCAGGGCCGCGGACGAAGCCGCGACGCCGACGGGGTTTTCCGTGCCGTCGACGAAGCCGAGCAGGTCACGCTCGTCGAAGAAGCGGAACCCGTGCACCTCGTCGA
>JASHTQ010000328.1 GCA_030040475.1 Streptosporangiaceae bacterium | reverse complement strand
TCGTGCTCGCCGCTGCCGGGGTGGCCGGGTGGAAGGCGCACTGGCCGTCGTCGGTTTTCGGCGGCACGGCCTCGCAGTCTCTCGCGTGGACCGCCGTGCAGGGGCCGCTGCCCGCCGGCGCGGCCGGCGGCGCCGCGCAGCAGGCCCTGCTCGGCGACGTGGCGTGCCCCGCTCCGGGCGACTGCGTCGCGGTCGGCTTCTACACCGCCAGCGGCCAGGGCGCCGGGACGGCAGAAAGGCCCCTGATCGAGACCGAGGCGCACAGCGGCTCCTGGGTCCCGTCCGGCGATGTGGCTGGCGCGAAGGCGTCCCAGCTCAGCGGGGTTTCCTGCCCGGCGCGGGGCTCCTGCGTCGCCGTCGGCGACTACTCCGCCGGCCAGCAGGCGAGCCCCGTCGTCGCGACGCTCTCCGGCGGCACCTGGACCGCGGCCGACCTGCCGCTGCCGGCGGGCGCGCCCCGCAGCACGTACGCGTTCCTCCAGGACGTCGAGTGCCCGGCGCCGGGCACCTGCGTCGCCACCGGCACCTATACCGATCAGGCCGGCGACCTGGAGGGGCTCATCGAGAGCCTGTCCGGCGGGAACTGGACGGCCATGCGTGCCCCGCTGCCCGCGGGTGCGGTTCCGGCCAAGGCGGATGCGGCCTCAGCGGTCAACCTCGCCGGTTCCGCGTGCCCGGCGGTCGGCTGGTGCGTCGCCGTCGGGAAGTACTCCCAGCCCGGCGGTGCCTCCGCTGCCTTCGTCGACACGCTGTCCGGCGGAAGGTGGACGCCGACGACGGTGCCGCTGCCGACGAACGCGGCGGCAGCCGGGCAGCTCGCCGGGCTCTGGGGAATCTCCTGCCAGGCGCCGGGGAACTGCCTGGCCGTCGGGTACTACACGAACGGCGGCGGCCACGCGCAGTACCTGGCCGAGACGCTGTCCGGCGGCACCTGGAGCGCGGCGGCGCCCCCGCAGCCCGCCGGGGCCGCGGCGACCCCGAAGTCGGGCGTGCAGTCCAGCGCCCTGGAGGCGGTGGCCTGCCTGGCGGCCGGCTCCTGCGTGGCCGAGGGCTCCTACGTACCAGGCAGCGGGACGGTGGACGGCGCGATCGACACGCTGTCGGGCGCGACGTGGACCGCGGCGAAGGCGCCGCTGCCCGCCGGGGCCGCGACCACGAAGCAGCAGACCTACTTCAACTGGTCCGTCTGCCCGGCTGCCGGCAACTGCGTCGCCGTCGGCAGCTACACCACTCCAGACGGCAGCAGCCAGGCGCTCATCGAGGTAGCGCGCGGGTCTGGATAGCCGCGCTCACACGGCGGCGACAAGCAGTTCCTCGCCGGCTGAGGTGCGCAGGCCGTCGGCCCTTGCCGCGAAGTAGCGGTCGTTGAGCGTGGCGGCGCGGACGTGGCGGGCGGTCGTGAAGCCGGCCCGGCGGGCCATCGCGAGGAGCTCCTGCGGGGCGAAGGAGCTGAGCCAGGGGGTGCCCGATGACCGGGCGCCTTGCTCGGCGAGCATCCGGGCGGCGCGGTCCTGGTCGTCGAGCTGGTCCAGCGGCGGGGCGAACGTCATGACCAGGGTGGAGCCCGGGGCGAGCCGCGCCAGCTGGCGCAAGGTTGCCTCGTTGGCGTCCCTGGTGAGGTACATGCTGACGCCCAGGGAGGCCACGACCGCCGGGGCGGCGGGGTCGAATCCGGCTGCCAGCAGCCGGTGCCACCATGATTCGTCGGCCTCGAAGTCGACCGGGACCAGGTGCAGCCAGGGCGGAACGCCGTAGCCGAGGTCGGCCAGGCGCTCGCGTTTCCAGGCCTGGGGGCCGGGACGGTCGACCTCGAAGACCTGCAGCCGCGCGGCCAGCCCGGTCTGGCGCTGCGCGAACGTGTCCAGGCCGGCGCCCAGGAGGACGTACTGGGCGACGCCGGCTCGGGCCTGCTCGGCGACCAGGTCCTCGGTGAAACGCGAGCGGGCCAGGATGCCCGCGCGGAAGCGGCTGGTGCCGGACGGGTGCATGTCGCCGCGGTCCCGCCAGGTCTCTTCGGGGTCCGCCAGGCGCAGGCCGATCTCGTCGTCGATGAGGTGCGGCGGCGGGTCGACCTGGACGTGCAGGGCCCGCCAGAGGGCGACCCGGACGGCGGTGCTGTCCGGCGCCGCCGCCTGTTCGTCCTGTTCGTCCTTTTCGCGGGCCACGGCGGTCACTTCCCGGCCTGCAGGGTCCACAGGCGGCCGTCGGGATCGCGCACGGTCATCTCCCTCGTGCCGTAGTGGGTGTCCTCGAACGGGGTGACCACCTCGACGATCGGATCGGGGCGGAAGCCGGCGTCGCCAGGGACCTTCAGCACGACCCGGGACGCCGGCTCCTGGTCCGCAGGCACCTCGGCGACGAAGACGTAGGGGCCGTCGCCGTTGCGGAGCTGGCCGGAGCCGTGATCCGTGGCGAATTCCAGCGTGAAGCCAAGCGCCTGGAAGAACTTCGCGGCCTTGCCCCAGTTGTGGGTCGTCAGGTAGATGGCCTCGATGCCTTCGGTCGCCATGTCAGGTCTCCTTCCCGCGGGTGTCGTCAAGGTAGGCGGTCAGGGCGTCGGCGACCAGCGCCGACAGTGACATCTCCGACTCGATGGCACGGTGCTTGACCCGCTTGATCAGGCCTACCGGCAGGTACACGTTGAACTGCTTGACTTCCTCGTCACCCACGGGATCGATGCTAGCAAACTAATAAGCTATATAGCTAGTGGCGGCCTTAGGGCACCAGCCCGGGACTGTGGCCTGATGGCCGGGGAGGAACCACGGCCCGTTCAGCTAACTCTGGGATACCGGAGGGCTGTGAGGTAACGGCGCTCAGCCTTGCAATGCAGGACGGCCGGGCCTCGCGGCGATGAGAGGCCGCGAGGCCCGGCGTTGCCGGTTCGGCGGTGGGTCAGCAGCCGTCGTAGGCGGACCAGTTGGACTCGCCGCCGGCCGCCAGCGCGTTGTCGAACACCTGGTTCTGCTCCGACACGCTGGCGTTGCCGAAGTCGCCCGGGTTGCCGCCGTACTCCGCCCAGGTCGACGCGCTGAACTGGTACAGGCCGTAGTGGCCGCTGGCGTTCATGACCTGGGAATTGCCGCCGGACTCGCGGGCGATCACGCACGCGGCGAACGACCCGTCGGGCTCGGTGACGACCGTCACCTGCGGCTGGATCGCGCCCTCGGCGGGGGCGGCGGCGGGGCCGAGCTGGCCGGGTGCCGCGGGGATCTTCGCGGGCTTGGCCGGGACCTTCAGCACCTGGCCGACGCTGATGTCGTTCGCCCACTTGATCTGGTGGCGGTTGGCCCAGTAGAGCACGGGCCACGCGTTCGCGTCGTGGTAGACGCGCCCGGCGATCGTGGCGAGCGAGTCGCCCGGCCTGACCTTGTAGGTGGTCGAGGCCTGGCTGGGGGCCGTCACCTGGCGGGTCGCGTTG
>JASHTQ010000327.1 GCA_030040475.1 Streptosporangiaceae bacterium | reverse complement strand
GGGAACTGCGTGGGCTCGAACTACATGGACTACCTGCTGCCCAGCGCCTGGGAGACCCCCGGCTTCGAGCTGCACAGCGAGGTCGTCACCCCGTGCCCGCACCACCCCATCGGCGCCAAGGGCATCGGCGAGTGCGCCGCGGTCGGCGGCCCGGCCGCCTTCGTCAACGCGGTCATCGACGCGATCTCCGAGACCGGCGTCCGCAACATCGACATGCCGCTGCTGCCGGACCGGGTCTGGGAAGCCATCACCTACCGGCATGACGTCTCCGGCGCGCCGCCGGTGCGCTCGGACGACTGACTGCGGGAGAACTCATGGAAGGCTTGGATGTCCTGGCGGAGATGGGCGAGCTGACCCGTCTCGGGCGGCCCTTCGCGCTGGCCACGGTGGTCTGGCGCCAGGGCCCGTCGTCCAGCAAGCCGGGCTCGCGCGCGATCATCACCGCCGAGGGCGAACTGCGCGGCTGGATCGGCGGCGCCTGCGCCGAGCCTGTCGTGATCCGCGAGGCCCGGCAGGTGATAGCCGAGGGGATCGCCAGGCTGCTGCTGCTCGGCACGCCGGACCAATTCGGCGAGGCGGTGCCGGACGGCATGACCGTGGTGCCCATCTCCTGCCAGAGCGAGGGCGCGCTCGAGATCTATATCGAGCCGGTGGTGCCGGTGCCGCACCTGGTGGTCGTCGGCAGCTCGCCGATGGCCCAGACGCTGGCCGGCCTGGCCGGGACGCTTGGCTGGCGGACGGACCTGATCCCCGGCCCGGACTTCACGGCCGAAAGCGCGGACGAGCGGTCCATGATCGTCGTGGCCACGCAGGGACACGACGACGAGGACGTGCTCGAGCGGGCGGCCAAGGCCCAGCCCGCCTACCTGGGCCTGGTCGGTTCGCACCGCCGCGGGGCGGCGGTGCTCGGGTACCTTGCCGAGCGAGGCGTTCCGCAGGAACAGCTCGACAGGGTGCGGGTGCCTGCCGGGCTTGACCTCGGCAAGACGACGCACAAGGAGATCGCCGTCGCCATCATGGCCGAACTGGTCCAGCTGCGCGCATCCGGCGCGATGACCATCTCCACGGGCAGCAGCGCCAAGGCCGCGAAACAACGGCCTACGGAGGCGCAGGACCCGGTGTGCGGCATGACCGTTACCGTGACGGCGGCCACCCGCCCGCTTCGCCATGACGGCACTGACTATTACTTCTGCTGCGCCGGATGCCGGAGGGCGTTCGAGGACAATCCCGACGCTTACCTGAAAAGAGAGACCCGATGCTGATCAAGAACGAGTTCGAGGTCGCTGAGCCGGTCGAGAAGGTCTGGCAGTTCCTCGGGAACATCCCGCAGGTCGCCGCCTGCCTCCCGGGCGCGGAGCTGACCGACGACCTCGGCGACGACCACTACAAGGGCAAGGTCGCCGTCCGGATGGGCCCGGTCCGCCTGCAGTTCGCCGGCACCGCCGACATCACCGGGCGCGACGAGGCCGCCAAGAAGCTAGTGGTCAACGCGAGTGGCGCCGACGAGAAGGGCCGCGGCCAGGCCAGCATGGTGGTCACGGCGACGCTGGCCCGCGCGGGCCGCGGCACCAAGGTTGCCGTGACCCAGGACCTGCAGCTGTCCGGCGCGGCGGCGCAGTACGGCCGCGGCATGATCTCCGACGTCTCGGCCGTGCTGATGCGCGATTTCTCCGCGAACATGCAGGACAGGATCGAGCGGATCGAGCGCGGCGAGTCGGCCGAGCAGATCGCCGCCGCGGCCGCCAGCCCGGCCAAGGGCTTCACGCTGGGCCTGCGCGCCGCGCTGATGGCGCTGAACCGGGTGTTCCGCAGATTCTTCATGCCCTACCAGGCCACGAGCTGAGGAGGACCAGTCATGGTCTTGTGGTGGATCGGCAACGTGATTCTGCTCGTCGCGGTGGTGCCGGTGGTGATCTACCTGCTGAACCGGGTGCTCGCCGCGGTCGAGCGGGTCCGGCACGCCACCGACGACATCCTGTCCGGAGGGGTCGCCCTGATCGGCGAGCTCAACGGCGTGCCTGAGGCGCTGGCCGTTACCGACGAAACCGTCAAGGAAGTCGCCGTCGGCGCGGTCCGGTACGCGGGCTCCGTCGCCAAGCTTCTCGGCTGAGCAGGAAGGAGAAATGGCAATGCCAGCAGCCGCCTGGTTCACACTGATCGTCGCCGCGCTGATCATCGCGATCACCGCGCTCGGCCTGTTGCGGGTCATCTTCCACCTGCGGGCCATCAGGAAGACACTGGTCGCGACCACCGGAGGGGTTCAGGCCGTCGCCAGCCTGACCAGCACGGTGCCGGAGCGGCTCACCTCGGTCAACGCAAGCCTGAAGCCCGTCCGCGACTTCTGCGAAACGGTCTAGGGAGGAGACGCTCATGCAACCGAACGTCCTGGCCGCGGGCACCAGCACCACCGGGTGGGTGATCGGGTACACCATCGGCATCGTCATCGTGCTCGTGGTGGTGGCCCTGGTCGTGCCGATCCTCCTGCTGGCGCGGTCAATCGGCAACGAGGCGCCCAAGATCAGCGACGCGCTCACCCAGGCCGTCGAGAACACCGCCCCGCTGGCCGCGCTGCGCACGACCATCGAGCACGCCACGATCATCATCGGCGGCCTGCAGCGTGGCCGCGCCAGGCTGGGAGGGTAGCCATGCACCCACTGGCCATGTCCTCGACCGAGCACAACCTCTGGACGATCGCGAACATCCTCGGCCTCGTCGTCGTGGTCGCCGTCGCCGCCCTGCTGAGCCTGCTCATCTACCTGGTGAAGGTCATCGACCGCCGCGTCGTCACGGTACGCGACACGCTTAAGGCCGCCGCGGCGAACACCGCGGACACGGTGCTGATCCCGCAGGTCGCGGGCGGCGTCGAGGCGGTCCTCGCCGAGGGCCTGCAGCACCACCTGTTCCTCGGCCGCGTACTAGGAAAGGTCAAGTCATGACGGGCCTGGTCGTCTGGACGGTCGTCGACGTCCTGCTGCTGGTCGCGGGCCTGGCGTTCTACCTGTTCTGGGTCGGGACCCTGCTCACCCGCATCGCCGGGAACCTGGAGGAGTCCGCGGAGACCGTCCGCACGATCGTGGACCACGCCAAGCTCATCGGCCCCGGCGTCGGCCACATCAACGAGACCGGCGGCGTAGTCGCCGGCGCGCTGCCGCTGCTGTACGGAATGGCCGAGGAGATCGTCACAGACGTGACGCCGAGGCCGGAACAGCCCCCGGTCCCCGAGCCGGCCCGCCCCGCCTCCGGTACCCGCCGCTCCCGCCTGCTCGACGCCGTAGGCTTCCGCCCCCACTGACGTACCCCCAAGTGCCATCGACCCGCCGCGCTCCCCAGCCCACGCGGTCGAAGCGCCGTTGGGCAAGTTCGTCGGTACCCGTGGCCCGCTTCGTCCCTCCGCGGCCGCTCAGGTGTGGTTCCAGTGTGACGCTGAGCGCTTCGTGGTGCAGCCGGGGCATCCGAGCCGCAGCCCGGGGGGAATGAAACCCCGGTTCCAGTACCTCCCAGGGTGCTGAAACCGGGGTTTCATTCCGCGGCGGCGGCTTCGCCCGGAGGGCGGCGGGGCGGCGGGCGGCGGGGCGGCGGGGCGGCGGGACGGCGGTGTTGCCGACGGACACGGTTACTCTCGGTTGCGATTCTCAAAGTTC
>JASHTQ010000326.1 GCA_030040475.1 Streptosporangiaceae bacterium | reverse complement strand
TCGTCGAGGACCTGATCGGGCTGCTGGACGACATCTCCACCACCTACCGGCGCGGCAAGCACCCCGACTCCCGGGAGGCGAAGAAGATCGCCGCCGTGCTGCGGGCCGTCGCCGACGACATCGAGCCCTGATCCCCGTCATCGTGGGCCGTTACCTCCCCCCCGGGGGCAGTAACGACCCACGATCCGGCGCAGCCCCGGGCCGCCCGCCCGCCGCGAGCCCGGCAGGGCCTTGACCGAGTCGTCCGGCGTCAGAATAACGGCGGCTGGCTGCTTGGCCTGCGCCTTCTGCCGCGTGGCCGTTCGTACCGCGAGTCTTGCTCCTCGGCTGAGCCGCCGATGGCTTGATGAAGCCACGCCGAGAGAAAGTCCGTCTCCTCCCTCGCTGCCTCCGCGTCGAATTCCTCGGTGATCTTCGCGACGATCTCCGGAAACGTGTAACCGGACTTCTCGAAAGCAGCTCGAAACGCGCGCTGGTAAGTCCGCAGAAGGAGCTCTCCGCCGACCGCCGATTGGGTTATCTCGTTGATTGCAGCCTCGCCCACCAGCACGGTAGTCCCAGGGGACTCCCGGCTTACGGCGCCTCGGGAGCGATGTCCCCGAAGCGTGTTGCCGACAATAGCAACATAGAAGGTATCGGCTGCATAGGCCTCCTCCAGCGCCAGCAGCTGCTCGCCCAGGCGCTTACCATCGCCGCCCTTTGCCGTACCGGTCTTGCTCTTTACCTGAAACAGGCGAATGGCCGCCTGGCGTTCCGGAACGGGTACCTGACCAACGTCTGCGCCAGGGAACGGATTCAGCCGGGGATCGAGGTTCTCCTTGCCGACGGCACGGTCCCCCTGGGGTTCTGGAATGCGGAAGTTTCCGCGCATCATGCCGATGACATTTTGATGCAGATGACCGACCAGGTCCTCGATCTTCATCAGAACCTTGTGGGACACCGTATGCTCTATTGTCTTCGGCAGGCTGCGCTCGCTCAGGAGCTCGTAGTTCGCGGCCAGGATGAATGGATCGAGCACATCGCCAGGATTGCTCCCCACTCGAAGCTGGAGCAGGGAGCGGGGGAAGTTGGCGATGGCCGCCGCTACCCAGCTGGCTATTTGCCCGGTGACTTCATAGGGGTTAGCAAACGCGCGGCAGAGCTGGACCTGATCGGCGAGTTCGTCTGCAAAGCTGGTGCCCGGAGAGAAATGCTTCTGCAGCAGCTCGCGCAGGCTGCCGTGGTCGAGGTTTCCCAATTCCACGGCGGATAGATCGTGAGCGACGCCCGCCAGCTCCTTCAGGCCACTTTGATCCGTGGCCAGCTTGAGCAGGTCACCGCCGCTAGCGCCCCTGAGCCAGTCGATTTCCGCCTGGGCAGCCTCAATCCGCTGAAGGAGGCTCGGGTCCAGGCCGGACAGCCGACTCAGATAGCCCATCGTTACCTCATGTTACGTCAGAGGTTCTTGACCGGCTGTTCCTTGCCGATGCGCGCAAACGGTTGATCGCGCGGTCGAGCATCACGTCGTGATCCATCTCCCCGGCCGCCGGCGCGGGCTGCTTAAGCGTTTCGCCTATTGCCTTGCCGAGCGCAACCGGGACGGCGTTGCCGATCTGGGTATACTGGTGCGCAACCGAACCGAGAATATGCCAGCCGTCGGGAAACCCCTGCAATCTCGCGCACTCGTGAACCGACAACGGGCGGCTCTGGGAAGGATGGCACATGGCCGATCCCTTCCGGTTCGGCTTACCCGTGACGGTAGGTGACGGACGGTCCCAATGGAGCCGGCGGAAGAATCCCGTCTTGCCGCCGCCTGCCTTAAGGCTCTTCTCCCCCATGGCCATTACCGCTACTTCATGCGGAAGGTCGCGCCAAGTACCGCCCGGCGGCACGAGGTCGAAGTAGCCGCGCGTCTCCTCGGTGTACTGCGATCCTGGACCGGGCGAACCCGCCAGGTCCCCGATCGCGTCGCGCACGGTGACGAATGGCCGTGCATCGATGCCGTGCGTGGGCGGAATGAATTCCGGCGGCAGGCCGTCGCGCGCGCCGACCAGCACAAACCGAAGTCGCCGCTGAGGCGCGCCATAGTCCGCCGCATCTAGCACCGCGAATCGTACCTGATATCTAAGCTGGGCGACCACGGTACTCAGTAGGTAACGGATCGCGCTACCCGACAGCTCGTCTTCGGTCAGCGGCAAAGATTCCCCGTCGGCCGCCATGAACAAAGTCGGCTGCATCGCCGAATAAGAGGCTAGATTCCATGACATCCCAGGCCTCTCGGAGATGGGCCGGTGCTTGATCGCCGCGGTGACAAGATTGGCGACATTCTCCAGCACGAACATCTTTGGCCGCACTTCGGAAACCAGGCGGAGATACTCAAATATGGCGTTGCCGCGCGGGTCGCTGAGAGCGGCGCGGTTTCCGCCCGGGCAGAAGCTCTGGCATGGCGGGCCCCCCACCATGAGATCGACGGCGCGCCGGCCGGTCAGCAACTCCAGTTTGTCACCGGACAGGGCCGCCACGTCGGACTGAATCACCTGGATGCCCGGACGGTTCCGCTCGATCGTGCGGCAGAAGATGGGCTCGATTTCGACCGCGAGCGATGGCTGCCAGCCAGCCGATTCGAGTCCGAGGTCCAGCCCCATCGCCCCCGAGAAGAAGGACCAGACAACAGGCTCCGCGGTCTGCGATGTCATGACCGGTAGTCTGTCACGCGCGTGTGTCGCGGGCAGGCACCGACACGGTAACCCGCGCCCGGCCGCCTTCTCCGCGGCACTGGCAGCCTCGAGCCCGGCGATGAGCACGTTCAGCCCGAACTCGAAGCGCTCGTCGCCGTCCGCCCCGGTCATCGCCGGGGCGATGGACGTCAGCATCGGGTACCTGTCCGCGGGCAACGAGGCGTAGAAGGCGTGCACGCCGGCGAAGTAGCGCTCGATCTCGGCCGGGTCGGCCTTGCGGTACAGACCAGCCTCGTACGCGGACGCGGATACGTACAGCACCAGCTGGTCGAAGCCCAGGCCGATGACCCGGTCGGTCAGCCCGCCGGCCCGCAGCACGCCGGTCAGCACCTCGGCGGCGGCCAGGGTCTGCGGGGACGTCGGCACCCGGCCGAGCCCGGCAAGCGCGGCGTCGGTGTGCGAGGCCAGGATGTCGCGGAAGTCCCGCATCAGCCGGTACACCTGCTCGCGCCACCTGGCCGGATCGGGTTCCTCCAGCTTGACCTGGCCCACCAGGGCATCGAAGACCAGCTCGAGCAGCTCCTCCCGGCCGGATACGTGCGCGTAGAGGGAGGCCGCGCCGGTGCCCAGCCGTTCGGCGACCCGGCGCATGGACAGCCCGGCATAGCCCGCCTCGTCCAGGACCTCGATCGCCGCGGCCACGATCATCGGGACGGACAGCGTGGGCTTGCGGCCGACCGCGGACCTGCGCCTGGCCACCCGCTGCGGCGCCGCGGGGAGCGCGCCGCGCCCCGCGTCCGCCGGGCTGGCGTCCGCCGGGTGCATGGCCGCCGCCAGGAGTTCGGTCCCGGCAGCGGCCGGACCCGCGCGGCCGGTCCCGGCACTCGCCGGACCCGCTCGGCCCGTTCCGGCAGAGGGCGATCCGCCGACCCGGCTTTCCCGTCCGCGTGGACTTGACGTCTCCATGCTCAGCAGTATAGAACGTTGTTCGTAATCCTTCAACGAAC
The DNA here is from genome assembly GCA_030040475.1 of Streptosporangiaceae bacterium. The sequence goes on along the minus strand of JASHTQ010000326.1, from coordinate 632 downwards.
GTTGTTCGGAATGAAGATCGGAAAGACAGTCGGAAAGAGGTACGAGAGATGGCTCAGACCAGTGGCGGCTACCGGCGCAGATGGGCCGTGCTGGCCCTCGTCCTGGCCGCGGAGTGCATGGATCTGCTCGATGGCTCGATCGTGAACGTCGCGGCGCCGACAATCCGCACCGACCTGAAGGCAAGCACGGCCGCGCTGCAGTGGATCATCAGCGGTTACGCGCTGGCCTTTGCCGTCGGCCTGATCACCGGGGCCAGGCTCGGCGACAGGTACGGGCGCAAGCGCCTGTTCGTGATCGGCTCGGTCAGCTTTGCCGTGGCGTCGCTGGCCTCCGCCCTTGCCCTCAGCCCGGCGATGCTGATCGGCTCCCGGCTCGCGCAGGGTGCCGCCGCCGCGCTGCTGATCCCGCAGGGCCTCGGCATCATCAGGGACGTGTTCGCCCCCGCCGAACAAGGCCGCGCCTTCGCCGTCTTCGGCCCCGTCATCGGGCTGTCCGCGGTGCTCGGGCCGATCGTCGGCGGCGCGCTGGTCAGCCTGGATGCGTTCGGCACCGGATGGCGGCTGATCTTCCTCGTCAACCTGCCGCTGGCAGTGGCGGCCGCGATCGGCGCGGCGGCGATCATGCCGGAATC
>JASHTQ010000325.1 GCA_030040475.1 Streptosporangiaceae bacterium | reverse complement strand
CGCGCCCGCCGCGGCCGCGGGAGTCGCCCGTACCGCGCGGGTCCGGGTCGTCGCCGAAGCCGGGCACGAAGCCGCCCCCGCCGTAGCCCGGATCGCCGCCGTAGCCCGGATCGCCGCCGTAGCCCGGATCGTCGTCGTACGCGCCGTCGTCACCCTCGTCCCCGTAGCGGGCACCGACCGGAGCACCCTGCTGCCAGTCGCGCGCCTCGGGGCGGGAGTGCCGTTCGGTCCTGCGCCACGGGGAGTCGGCGGGACGGCGCTGATCGGCGTACCCGGGTTCGTGGTGGACCGGCTCGTACCCGGGCGGCAGCGGCTGCTGCGCGGGCTGGCGTGCGCCGCCCTGCTGGATCCCGCCGGATCCCTGCGGCGAGCCCCGCCACCAGGTGCCGTTCTCGGTCACGCGCCGTCCTCCCTCATCGAGGTCACCAGCTGGCCGGGAGGGCGGCCGGTCTCGCGTTCGGCGTCCAGGGCGGCTTGCAGCAGCACCGCGGCCGCCGCGGCGTCCACCACCTGGCGGCGGGCGCGAGCGTCCTTGCCGCCGCGGCGCAGCGCGTCGTGCGCGGTCGCGGTCGTGAAGCGCTCGTCGACCAGCCGGACCGGGACGGGGGCAAGCCGCTCGGCCAGGCCCGCGGCGAAGGTCCGCGCGCCCGCCGCGGCGGCGCCTTCCCTGCCGGACAGGGACGTCGGCAGGCCGACGATGACCTCGATCGCCTGCGACGCCGCGACCAGCCTCGCGAGCTCGTCCTGCTCGATCCGGCCGGCCGGAAGCACGGTCAGCGGGCTGGCGAGGATGCCGCCGGGGTCGCAGCGCGCCACCCCGACGCGAACCGATCCGACGTCCACCGCCAGCCGCACGCCCTGCCTCACCGGCACGGCCTCCGGGCAGGCAGGACGGCAGGCCGGCCGGTGCCGGGGGGGACGGGCCGGGTGACGTACCGGGCGCGACCCGGACCCCTGGACTCCAGGTCGCAGCAGCATGACCACACGTTACCTACCGGACGCGCGCGTGTCCCGCAATGCCGAACGAACAGCATCAAATGCCCCGTCGATGACGTCAGGGCCGCTTGCGGACAGCGGCGCGCCGCCGCCCTGGGCGACATCCGGTTTCCCTCCGCCGCCGCCGCCTAGCGCCCGGGCGGCGGCCCCGACCAGCGTCCCGGCCGACAGGCCCAGGCCGCGGGCCGCCTCGTTGACCGCGATGACGACCACGGGCCGGTCCGCGGGCACGCCGACGATCATCGCCACTCCCGGCCGGTCGGCGGGCATCCGGCCGCGTACGTCCAGCGCGAGCGCGCGGATGTCGTCGGGCTCCGTCCCGTCCGGTACGCGGTGCGTGACCAGGAACGTCCCGGCGATGTCTGCCGAGCCGCGGGCGATCTCGCCCGCGGACTCGAGCAGCCGGGCCGCCCGCAGCCGCTGCAGGTCGCGCTCGGCGTCCCTGAGCCTGGCCACGACGGCAGAGATTCGCTCGGGCAGCTGCTCGCGGGGCACCTTGAACTGCTCGCTCAGCTGGCTGACCAGCGCGCTTTCCCTGGCGAGGAAGCGGAACGCGTCGAGCCCGACCAGCCCCTCGACCCGGCGCACGCCCGCGCCGATGGACGCCTCGCCGAGGATCTTGACCAGGCCGAGCTGCCCGGACCTGGCGACGTGGGTACCGCCGCACAGCTCGCGCGAGTAGTCGCCGACCTCGACCACCCGGACCCGGTCGCCGTACTTCTCGCCGAACAGGGCCAGCGCGCCCATGTCGCGCGCCTCCTGCTGGGAGGTGTAGAACGCGCGCACGCCCAGGTCGTTGATGAGCACATCGTTGACCTCGTCCTCGGTATCCCGCAGCACCGACAGCGGGACCGCTCCTGAGGCGGTGAAGTCGAACCTGAGCCTGCCCGGCGAGTTCTCCGAGCCTGCCTGCGCCGCCGACTCGCCGAGCGCGCCGCGCAGCGCGCGGTGCACGAGATGGGTCGCGGTGTGCGACCGGGACAGCGCGCGGCGGCGCTCGATGTCGATCTCGGCGTGCGCGGGCGCGCCGGTGACGATCTCGCCCGAGATGACCTTGCCGCGGTGCACGATGAGCCCGGCCAGCGGGGTCTGCACGTCGTAGACCTTGACCTGGCCGCCGTCCACCGTGATCGTGCCCGAGTCGGCGAGCTGGCCGCCGCCCTCGGCGTAGAACGGGGTGCGGTCGAGGACCACGTCGAGTTCGGTGCCCGTGCCCGCGCTCGGGACCGGGATGCCGTTGACAAGGAGCCCGAGGACGGTCGCCTCGCCGGATACCTGGTCGTAGCCGGTAAAGGTGACCGCGCCCGAGCGCTCGAGCAGCTCCGCGAACGCCGAGATGTCGGCGTTGCCCGTTTTCTTCTCCGCGGCGTCGCGCTTCGCGCGGTCCTTCTGCTCCGCCATGAGCCGGCGGAACCCCTCCTCGTCGACGGACAGCCCCTGCTCGGCCGCCATCTCCAGGGTCAGGTCGATCGGGAAGCCGTACGTGTCGTGCAGCTGGAACGCCTGCGCGCCGGTGAGCGTCGTCGAGCTCTTGCGCCTGTTCTCCTCGACGGCGGCATCGAAGATCGCGGTGCCGGTGCGCAGCGTGCTGCCGAACGCCGCCTCCTCCGCGTCGATGACCGTCTGGATGTTCGCCGCGTCGCGGGTCAGCTCGGGGTACAGCGGCGCCATCGCCTCGATCGCGACCGAGGT
>JASHTQ010000324.1 GCA_030040475.1 Streptosporangiaceae bacterium | reverse complement strand
GGGAACTGCGTGGGCTCGAACTACATGGACTACCTGCTGCCCAGCGCCTGGGAGACCCCCGGCTTCGAGCTGCACAGCGAGGTCGTCACCCCGTGCCCGCACCACCCCATCGGCGCCAAGGGCATCGGCGAGTGCGCCGCGGTCGGCGGCCCGGCCGCCTTCGTCAACGCGGTCATCGACGCGATCTCCGAGACCGGAGTCCGCAACATCGACATGCCGCTGCTGCCGGACCGGGTCTGGGAAGCCATCACCTACCGGCATGACGTCTCCGGCGCGCCGCCGGTGCGGCAGGACTAGGGCCATCCACGGGGCGAGGAGGGAAAATGAACGGCCTGGGTGTGCTAGAGCGGATGGGTGAGCTGGCCCGCAGCGGCCAGACCTTCGCCCTGGCCACGGTGGTCTGGCGCCAGGGCCCGTCGTCCAGCAAGCCGGGCTCGCGCGCCATCATCACCACCGACGGCCAGCTAGACGGCTGGATCGGCGGTGCCTGCGCCGAGCCTGTCGTGATCCGCGAGGCGAAGCAGGTCATGGCGGACGGGGAAGCCCGGCTTGTCCTGCTCGGCACCCCGGACCAGTTCGGCTCGGCCGTGCCTGAGGGGATGACGGTCGTGCCGATCTCCTGCCAAAGCGAGGGTGCGCTTGAGGTCTACATCGAGCCGGTGTTCCCTGTACCGCACCTGGTGATCGTGGGCCGCTCGCCAATGGCGCACACGCTCGCCGACCTGGGCAGGGTGCTGGGCTGGTGCACGGACCTGGTCAGCACCCAGGACTTCGGGCCCGGGCAGGCGGGCGAGCGCTCGATGGTCGTCGTCGCTACCCAGGGACACGGCGACGAGGACATGATCGAGAGCGCGGTCGCGATGCGGCCCGCCTACCTGGGCCTGGTCGCGTCCCGCAAGCGCGCCGAGGCCGTGCTTGGCTACCTCGCCGAGCGCGGCGTGCCGAAGGACCAGCTTGACCGGGTGCATGCGCCTGCGGGCCTGGATCTCGGCAGGACGACCCACGAGGAGGTAGCGGTCGCCATCCTGGCCCAGCTGGTGGAGTTGCGCGCGTCGGGGGTCCTGGCGGACATCCCAGCACCGCACAAAGAGCAAAAAGCCACCGGGCCGAAGCTGCTCCAGCTCGCCGAGGCCGTCGACCCTGTCTGTGGAATGACGGTCATGGCGGACGCCTCGTCCATGCCGATCGAGCATGACGCGGTCATGTATTACTTCTGCTGTGCCGGCTGCCACCGGAAATTCGAGGACAATCCGGATGCCTATATCAAGGCGGTACTGAGGTGATAGTCACCAACGACTTCGAGGTCGCACAGCCTGTCGATAAGGTGTGGCGGTTCTTCGACAACATCCCGCAAGTAGCGGCTTGCCTGCCTGGCGCGGAGCTGACCAAGGACCTCGGCAACGACAAGTACGAGGGCCGGGTCGCCATCCGCATGGGCCCGGTCCGGATGCAGTTCACCGGCACCGCCGACATCATCGAGCGCGACGACGCCAAGAAGCACATCGTCGTGAACGCGGCGGGCGCTGACGAGAAGGGACGCGGCCAGGCTGCCATGACGGTCGGCGCCACGCTGTCGGCGAAGGGCCAGAACACCAAGGTCGCCGTCACCCAGGATCTGCAGCTATCGGGCGCGGCCGCGCAGTACGGCAGGGGCATGATCTCCGACGTCTCCGCCATCTTGATGCGTGACTTCTCGGTGAACATGCAGAACCGGATCGAGCGACTTGAGCGCGGCGAGTCCCTGGAGTCGCTCGCCGCCGGCAGCGGCAGCTCGGTATCCGGCCTCGGGATCGCCATGCGAGCCGCGCGGATGGCGCTGATGCGCGTCTTCCGCCGGTTTTTCCTGCCCTACCGGCCCGCAGCGAGTTGAGCGAGCGAGCTGACCGAAAGCGAAAGGAGGACCAGCCATGGTCCTGTGGTGGATCGGCAACGCGATCCTGCTTGTGGTGGTGCTGCCCGTCGTGATTGCCCTGATCAGCCGGGTGCTCGGCGCCCTGGAGCGGATCCGCGATGCGTGCGACAACATCCTGGCCGGCGGGGGCGCCCTAGTCGGCGAGCTGCGGCCTGTCCCTGACAGCCTGGCCGTCACGGACAAGACCATCGGAGACGTCAAGGTCGGGGCGGTCCGCTATGCGGGCTCCGTCGCGAAGCTTCTCGGCTGAAAAGCCCGCGGAGCGCAGAGCGGAAGATAAGGAGAAACGTGATGCCAGCAGCCGCGTGGATGACGCTGATCGTCTCCGCGGTGATCATCCTGATCACCGCGACCGGGCTGATCCGTGTCATCTATCACCTGAGCGCCATACGCACCACGCTCGGCTCGGTCATCGGCGGTGTGGACGCGGTCGCGGACCTGACAAGCACGGTCCCCGCGAGGCTGACCTCCGTCAACGCGAGCCTGCAGCCGGTCGCGGACTTCCTGGAGGGCGTGTGAACGTGCTCGCATCCCCTGGGGGAGTCAGCGTCCAGGGCTGGTGGCTGGGCTACACGCTCGGCTTCCTCGTCCTGCTCGTGGTCCTTATGCTCGTCACACCCATCCTGCTGATGGCCCGTGACATCGGCAAGCAGGCACGGGTCATCGACGAGTCCCTGCAGAAGTCGGTGCATAACACCGCGCCGCTCGGCGCGCTGCGCACGACGATCACCTACGCCACCACCATTATCGGCGGGCTGCAGCGCGGCCGGGCCAGGCTGGGAGGCTGACCATGAACCCTACGGAGCACACCCTCTGGCTCGTCGCGATCATCGTCGGCTTCGTCGTCGTGGTGGCGGTCGCGGCGCTGCTCACCCTGCTCATCTATCTGGTGAAGATCATCGACCGCCGGGTCGTCGCGGTGCGCGAGACGCTCAAGGCGGCCAAGACGAACACAGCGGACACGGCGCTCATCCCGCAGGTCGCCACCGGCGTGGACGCCGTACTCGCCGAAGGGCTTGAGCACCACCTCTTCCTCGGACGCGTGCTCGAAAAGGTGAGGTCATGACCCTGCTCGTCATCCTGAGCGTCATCGTCATCGTCTTGTTCGCCGGGGTACTCGCGGCCTACCTGTTCTGGGTGGGCAGCCTGCTCGGCCGGATTGCGACCAACCTGGAGGAGAGCTCGGAGACCGTCGGAGGGATCGTGGACGACGCCAAGCTCATCATGCCGGGCGTCGACCACATCAACCGCACCGGCGGCGTGATCGCCGGGGCGCTGCCGCTCCTGTATGGCATGGCCGAGGGCATCGTGAAGGGCGTCACCCCGCGTCAGCCGCCGCCCGAAGTCCCCGAGCCGGCTCTGCCCGCATCGGGCACCCGCCGATCCCGGCTGCTCGGCGCAGTCGGCTTTGGCGGCTCACACCACTAACGACCGACGAACGGAGGCTTCAACGATGAAAGCCAGACAGGCCATGTGGGCATGGCTCGTCGTAGCGCTCGTCGGCGTGTTCGTTGTCGCCGTCGTCGCCGGGCTCTCGCTGTTCCCTCGGCTCAGCGCCGCGCAGCGGGTGCTCGACCACGGCAGCCCAGTCTTCACCAACGAACGGGTGGCGGGCGACCGCGCCGGTGTCACCATCATCTCGCACGCGGTCGATACGCTGACCCCGATCGTCACGCCGCAAGGCGGCGCCGCCTCTGAGGTGCCCAAGCTCGTGGCCTACGTGTCGGGCCAGACCGGGCTGTCGCAGCGGCAGGTACTTACGGCGCTGACGAAGAACTTCCCGCACGTCACCGCGCTGCTTGAGGCAATACCTCTCTCGTCGGTGACCAGCGAGATCCCCGGCCTGATCAACTTCCTGGCGACGACGCTGCACGCGACGCCCGCCCAGGTGCTCGCGGGCCTGAAGGCCGGTTATCCCGACCTGTACCAGTCGATCGCGAACCTGCCGTACGTGACCACCGGGTGGTACAACGTGCCGGGAACCGCGAACCTCACCAGGTTCAACGGCACCTCGGTGCGTACCGTGCCACAGGTCAGGGACTACTTCAGCCAGGACGTCATCCCGGTTCTGGAGGACCAGAAGGGCAACTTCCAGGCACTGGCGAGCAACGGCGGGGTCGGGTTCCTGGCGCCGCTGCTGCTCACCGTCGGCATCGTGGTGATCATCTTCGGCGTCGCGATGGCCCTGTTCGCCCGCAACACCATGCCACGCGAGCTCGCGGGGGCCGCGTGGGGCGTCGTCGTCGCGGTCGGCGCGGCCCTCGTCGTGGTCGTGCTCGTCCTGTCGCTGTTCCCGCGCCTTGACGGCGGGCAGAACCTGCTCGACCAGGCGCAGCCGGCGTTCAGCCAGTCCCGCATCGCGGGTGACGAGGCCTCCATGTCGATGGTCGGCCACGTCATCGACTTCGCGGCGCCCGCGGTCAACCCGAAGGGCGGCGCCGCCAGCGAGGTCCCGGCGCTTATAGCGTCCGTTTCAAAGCAGACGGGCCTGCCGCAGACGGCGGTGCTCGGCGCGCTGACGAAGAACTTCCCGCACGTTACCGCGCTGCTGGAGGCGATCCCTCTTTCCTCGGTGACCAGCGAGATACCAGGTCTGGTCAGCTTCCTCGGCACGGCGCTGCATACGAGTGACACCCAGGTGCTCGCCGCGCTGAAAGCCAATTTCCCCGACCTCTACCAGTCGGTTACCAACCTGCCCTACGTCACTAACGGCTGGGAAAACATCCCAGGAACGACCGGCCTCACCGACTTCGGCGGTGCGCCGGTGCACACCGTGCCGCAGATGGGCGCGTACCTGACCAACGATGTCGTGCCGTTCCTTGCCACCGAGCGCGGCGATTACGACACCGTGATCTCGAACTGGCCGCGGATACCCGTATTCCCGCCACTGCTGCTGATCGTCGGCATCATCGTGATCCTCTACGGACTTGCGATGCTCTTCCTCAGTATCCGCAGACCCAGGCTGGCGGGAGGCGTGGCGCCTCCCGCCGCCGTCGAGCCGCCTGTTCTCGCCGCTCGGTAGCGGATACCGAACGGGTCATGTCGCCTGTGAAGGGATCACCGAGTTCACATCGCTCCCGGCCTGCTGACTGGCGAGAGCACGCGACAGATCGCGCAGGCGGTATCCGATCTGTCCAGGGTCCCCTACGAGGATTACGACCCGGTCATCCTCAGTCACTTGCGACGGCGGTCGTAACGAGGCCTAGTGCCATCGCGGAGGCGGGCGACCGCAGGGAGCCTGATCGCCTTTAGTTCCTTGGCCGTTGATCGGGGCCGCGGCGGGTGACCGGGGCGGTGGTGGGCGCGGCCGAGTACTCGCCGATCCACTCGTCCTTCCAGGCGTGGTCGTACTGCTGCTCGTTGCAGCTCGGGTGGTAAACGGCGATCAGCTCGCGGGCGATCTGCTCGCGATGGGCGCTCGTTCCGCCAGGCACCTCGTAGGTGCAGATGTAGACCTTCCACTTGGAGCCGGCCCGCTGGATCCAGGACGCGGCCCGCGGGTGCTTGAAGGGAAACCGCTCCGCGGACAGGTTGTCGGCGTGGCCGACGTAGATGACCGCGTAGTTCTCTGGCTTCTTGTCCGGTTCCGGCTTGTACATGATCGCGTAAACCGCCGCGACGGGCGGCGGCGTCCAGCCGCCGAGCAGCCGGGGGCCGTCGAACGGGTAGCCGGCGAGCGAGCCGAGCCGGATCATTGCACCTCACTAGTTTCCTCAGCCTCGCTGATGGCGTCGGTCCTGACGATGGGCGCGGGCGGCAGGCCGGCCGTCTTCGCCGCGGCAAGGAAGAGGGCGGTCGCCTTGCTGATCGCTTTATCGCGGCCGTCTGCCACCACGAGGAGCTGGGCAGCGTACCTATTGGTGCCGATGCCGCTGGCGATGCCGCCGTGGATAGCGACGGCGTCGGCGAGCTCGACTACTTCCTCTCGGGTGAAGACACGGTCTCCTTCTGCCTCGATGCCGACACTCCACCTCACAGGCGTTCTCCTCGTTGTTAATTCAGCACCGGTAGCGTCTTCGCGAGCTCCTCCAGGCTGGCGAGGTCATGCCCGGAGAGCAGCAAGTCGATATGGGGTGCCGCCACCATCATGCCCAGCGTGCTCGGCCGGAAATCCCTGTTGTCGCCCTTGTGTGGATTGAGCCACACGATACGGTGGCACAGCCGTCCCAGACGCTCCATTGCCGTCGCGAGTACCTCGGGGTCGCCGCGGTCGAGGCCATCGGAGCAGATGACCACCACGGCGCCGCGGCAGATGCCGTTCGTTCCCCACTTCCTGACGAACGTGTCGAGGGACTGGCCGATCCTGGTGCCACCGTCCCAGTCGACCACAGTCCGGGCCGCCTCTTCGAGCGCTGCGTCGACCCGATGGCGTGCCAGCTCTCGGGTGATCCTTGTCAGCCTCGTGCCGAAGCAGAACACCTCGACCTTGGCCGGCACATGCCGGGCTGTATGCGCAAACTGGAGCAGGTGCCTGGAGTAGTCTGCCATCGACCCGGAGACGTCGAGGATCAGGATCAGCCGCCGCAGCTTTGTCTTGCGTTGCCGGAAGTACAGTCGGCCCGGCGGCTCCCCGTGCATGCGCATCGACGCCCTGATCATCGCGCGCAGGTCGGGGTCCGAGCCTTTGGTGGCTGATCTGGTGCGCCGGGTGCGGCGGCGCGGCGGGGTCAGCCGCATCCTGGCCATGATCCTTCGCAGCGCTGCCAGCTCGTCCGGCGTGCACGCGGTGAAAGAGCGGTGCTTGATGCCGTCCACGTTAGACGCCATCAGCCCGAGCACCTGCTGCTGATTCTCGTCATTCCCGGGTCCCGGCTCGGTTTCCGGCATGACGAGGGACGCCTTGGCCTCGGTCACCGACGACGGGTTAAGCACGAGCTGGCTCCTGGCAGGCGCCTCCTCGTCGAGGAAGTACCGACGGAAGGTCCGGTCGTAAACGACCTCGTCCTCATGACGGCTGACCAGCGTCATCCTGCCCGCCCAGTACAGGTCAAGGAGGTCCGTCGGGTCGAGCGGCTTCATGGCGGCGAAGTAAGTGAGAATGTCGCCGGTGCCCACCGTCAAGCCGTCGGCCCGCAACTCGTGGGCGAAGCCGACGAGAATGCTCGTGAAAGGGTCGGCACCCGTGACCCTCGTGCCCCGGTCGCCTGGGTCAGCCACCGGAGACAAGCTCCGGCAGGTTCGCCCGCACCAGGTCGAGGTCGTCACGGTCCTTGACAACCGCGCCGAGCGTGTCGCACGCGACGTCCCGCGTCAGCTCGGTCGCGCCGAGGACGTCGAGCGTGCGGACCCAGTCGATCGTCTCGGCGACCCCGGGCGGCTTGGCCAGGTCGAGTTCTCGCAGCCGGTGGACGGCCCTGACGACCTTCATGATGAGTTGCTCAGCCGCCTGCGGCTCGCGGACCATAATGATCTCTGTCTCGCGCGCCGCCGTCGGGTAGCCGATCCAGTGGTAGAGGCATCTCCGGCGCAGCGCGTCGTGCAGCTCCCTGGTCCTGTTGGAGGTCAAGATCACGGCTGGACTTGAGTCCGCCTTGACGGTGCCGAGTTCCGGGATACTGATCTGATAGTCGGACAGGACCTCAAGCAGGAATGCCTCGAACTCGTCGTCCGCCCGGTCGACCTCGTCGATCAGCAGCACCGCCTGGTCGCCCTTTTTGACCGCTTCAAGCAGCGGCCGCTCAAGTAGGAACTTCGGCCCGAACAGCTTGTCGACGGACTCCTCGTCGGTGGCCTCGGCCTGCGAGAGCGCCCTGATCTGCAGCATCTGGCGCGCGTAGTCCCATTCGTACAGGGCCTGGCTAGTCGTGATGCCCTCGTAGCACTGGAGTCGGATGAGCTTACGGCCGAAGACGGCCGCGAGAACCTTCGCTATCTCCGTCTTGCCGACGCCGACCTCACCTTCGAGCAACAAGGGCCTGCGCAGCGAAAGCGACACGAGCACGCTGGCAGCTAGCCCGCGGTCGGCGAGGTAACCGCCTTCTCGCAGGCGCTGCGCGAGCTCGGCAACAGTCCCTGGATACTCCACAGGGCGGATTTCAGTCAGCGGTGGTTGTCAGCGGCCAGCACGGCCGGACCCAGAACGAGGTCACGGAGGCTTCCTACTGGGCTGAGTTTGCCTTCACGCTCCAGCCTGGCCCGCCATGCCGCGCTACGATCCGTCTCATTCCCTGCAGCATAATCATCGAATCCGACTCCGGCGTCGACCATTTTCTTGCAATGCGACTCGCAGCTGTCGTCGAGGTCAGCGACGGTCTGCGCCTGGCCACGCCATACATCCCGGAGTACTTCCAGCGCCTCCGCGCGCTCTGCGCCCATGACGAGCTCCCTCCTACCTCCACCAGCCGAGCTTACTGGTGACTCTAACTCGCGGACGGCGACGAAGACGAGCCGGATTAAGCCTTCTCTTAATCCGGCTCATTGTCGGGTGAGAGGCGACCTGGCCAGCCAGCCGTCATTCCGCAGGCTGTACGACTCCACCTCTGACGGGAGGACGCTAGTGCCGGAGACGGGCACCGCGCCCTTGTCGGCAGCGAGAGGGTGGAGCCCGCGACCGACACCCACAGGGCGGACCACAGCCCGGGGAAGTTCCAGCCCTCGTTATGCCCGCCGGTGATCCGGACGAAGAACGCCCCGACCGGATATGCCAGGTAGAGGACCAGCAGGGCGCCGAGCCAGCGGAGCGGGCGCGGCGCCCTGCCAGTGGTCACTGCCAGCGGTCACGGGGTGAAGAGGCTCGCCAGGGCGCCCGGGACGCCGGACCCGGTCAGCGTCGCCGGCGAGACGATGCTGAAGTGGTCGGCCTTCATCTCGGCCTGGCCGGTCGGCCCGAGCAGGAACTCGATGAAGGCCTCGGCCGCGGCCAGGTGGGGGGCCTTGTTGACCAGCGTGATCGTGTAGTCGCCGGCGAGACTGGTGCCGGTGAGCTGCACGAAGGGGCTGCCCTGGGAGTTGGCGTCGGCCTCGTACATGAACGACGCGTCGAGCTGCCCGGTCTGGATGTCGGCCTCTTCAGGGTCCTCGGAGTACACGTCCGACGTCTCCGTCGCAAGCGTCTTCAGCGCCGGCAGGTGCTGCGCCGCCGCCGTCTCCTCCAGGGCCTTGACGGCCAGCACGCCGCCGGGGTCCTGGGCCGGGTCGGTCCGGCCGAGGCGGAATCCGGGCAGGGTGATCACCTTGTACCAGGGCATGGTCTGCAGGTCGTGGGCGAACTTGCTCTTGGGATAGTACCCGAGGACCTCCGGCGACGTGGCGAAGGCCCCGTACCACGAGACCCAGTTGCCGTTCGCGGCGCCCTCCAGGGTGGCGTCCACCGCCGGCGAGGCGCTGACGAAGACGTCGGCGACCGCGACCCCGTTCTTGATGTCGGACGCCAGGGTGCCCGACCCGTGCGAGGTGTCGACCAGCGTGTAGCCGGTCGCGGCGTGGAACGCCGGCCCGACCTGCTTGGTCATCAGCGTGTCGAGGGACCCGGC
>JASHTQ010000323.1 GCA_030040475.1 Streptosporangiaceae bacterium | reverse complement strand
GCCGCGGCTATCACCGTGCCGCCCACGGACCGGACGGGCAGCAGGCCGTGGACTGAATTGGTGAGGAATACCTCGCTGGCGGTTGCCAGCTCGCGGCGGGTGAGCGGGGTGACCTCGGCGCGGAGACCCGCGGCTGCGGCCAGCCGGAGAACCGCTGCGCGCGTGATGCCCGGCAGCAGCCGGCCGTCGGCCGGCGGCGTGCGCAGCACGCCGCCGGTAACGGCGAAGACATTCGCCCTGTCCGCCTCGAGCACGTGCCCGTCGGTGTCTTCGATGAGCAGATAGGAGGCTGGTCCGCAGCCCGCCGCCCGCGCGTGCTCGGCGAGCAGACGGCGGTCAGCCCATTTGTGGCCGCCAATCCCGCCGGGGACGAGGACCGGGACGAGGTCGGCCAGGGCTGGCGGGTCGCCGAGGGCGACGACCTCGACGGTGGCCTGCAGGGGCCCGCCGAGGGGCCGCACCGTGATGCGCAGCCTGCCCGTGGGCCGTCGCGCCAGGCATCGGGCCAGGTCATCCGCCAGCTGGGGCGGCAGTGACTTGCCGAACAGCAGCCGCGCGCTACTGTCAAGGCGGCTCAGGTGCCCGCCGATCCGGTCGGCCGTACCTTCGCGGACAGCAACCGAGGTGAAGATCCCGGCCGCAGGCCGGGGAAGCAGGGCCGGCTCACGCCCAGCCTGATGGCGCCGGGCCGAGCCGGATCGCGGCCTTGGGGAGGCCGGTCCGGTGGCGATGCGTCCGCCCACGGCCGCGATCAGCGGGCCGGCCTTGACCAGGCATTCCCGGTACTCCTCGGCCGGTCGTGAGGCCGCGACGATGCCGCCGCCGGCGCCGAGCCAGACGCGCCCGGCGCAGAACTCGAACGTGCGGATGGCGACATTGAGCTCCAGTCCAGAAAGCGGGCTGCGGTACCCGATCGCGCCGGTGTAGACCTCCCTCGGCGTCGCCTCCAGCTCGTGGATGACCTCGATCGCCCGCACCTTCGGGGCGCCGGTCACCGATCCGGGCGGGAACGCGGCCCGGACCAGGTCGCCGTCGCCGGCACCGGGACCGAGCTCACCGGTGACCTCGGAGACCAGGTGCCAGACGCCCGGATGCGGTTCGCCCGCAGTCAGCACGGGCACCGCGACGCTGCCCGGCACGCAGACCCGGCTCAGGTCGCTGCGCATCAGGTCGACGATCATGACGTTCTCGGCCAGGTTCTTGGCTGAGCGCTGCAGCCAGGCCAGCTCCGCGGCGGCATCATCTGCTCTTCCGGGCCTGGCCCGGGTTCCCTTGATCGGCCGCGATGACACGGTCCTGCCGCTGCGGCGCAGGAACAGCTCCGGCGACAGGCTTGCCACCGCGCAGCCGTCGGCCGGGCGCAAGAACGCCGCATAAGGCGGATCCAACCGGGTCACGGCCGCGCAGAACGCATCCAGCGGGTCGCCGTCATAACAGGCCTCCAGCCGCAGGCAGATGTTGGCCTGGAAGATATCGCCGCGGCGGATGTAGTCGATGCAGCGGCGGACGGCTGACCGATGCTCGGCCGGCGACGGGATCAGCCGGAACTCCCCGCAGGAATAGCCGGCCGGCCCCGGCAGCGGCTGCCGGGCGCGGGCGCGGAGCTCGGCCAGCCGTGCCTGCAGCGCGGCAGCCCGTTCCGGCGTCGCGAGCGCCTCGAAGAACCACCGCCCGGACGCCCGGTCACGACGCAGCACGTGGTCGTAGTAGCCGAGCCACCAGGACGGGAGCCTCCGGACGCCAGGCGGCGGCGGAACGGGCAGTACCTGTCCGGCCAGGCCAAATCCCAGGTAGCCAATCCACCCGCCGCCGAACACCGGGCCACCAGGGCCCTGCGCCGGCCCGGCCGGCCACGCCCGGTCCAGCGCATCCCACGGCTGCCCGGGCGCGCGGCAGGTGACCGTCGGCTCGGCGCAGACGATGTCGCTGCCGCCCGCCCAGGTCCCCGTCAGCGCGGCCGGGTGCGCGTCACGGCGGACCAGCTGCAGCACGTCAGCCGCCGTCAGCTGCCAGTCCAGCGGCTCGCAGATCACCGACCAGCGCGACACAGGACTCACCGGGGGCTCACCGCGGACGGCTCTCCAGAGCCAGCCAGAGCCATCCGCCCGGCAGGAGAGTCACCCTCGATCGCATTCCCGGCCACCGGCCGCATCCTGCCACACTCGTTGGTCCCTCCGAAGGACCCACCGTATGATTGGGCGTCCTGCTACCGCCAGGGCGACAAGAGCGGATGCGCATCCGACCCGGCGGCTGGCGTCGCGGCGGCGCTGTCCGCACACTCACCCCGGCGTCCGATCCCCCGGCCCGGCTCAGACCAGGCGGCGGGCGGCCGCGCTCGCGCCACGCCAGCTCGTCCACCTCAACCCCGATCCGGAGGTGCTGCGGCGATGGGCCGAGGCCCTGGACCGGCAGGCGCACAGGTCACGCCGTCCGGATCGCGGACTGGATGCACGCGATCAGCCCGGCGCGATCGCTGGCCAGAGACGGGCCGTACCAGGTAAGGCTCCGGCCGGACACCAGCGCCACGGTCGTGCCGGGAAAGGCCTCCGGACCGTCGCCGGCGGTGAAACGGTAGGGCTCGTCCGGCAGGACGACCAGCTCGGCTCCGGTACCGATGAGGTCGTCAAGCTCGAGCCGGGGGTAGCGGTCCGCCGCGCCGGCGAGCACGTGCACCAGGCCCAGGCGGGCGAGCAGGTCTCCGGTGAACGTGCGGGCGCCGACGGCCATCCAGGGGTCTCGCCAGACCGGGACGATCGTCCGCAGCGGCGGCAGCGCGGGCGGTCCGGACCACTGGCTGGCCGCCGATTGGAGCCATCCTGGTTCGGGGACGGACAGCACCTCGGTGAAGAGCCTGCGCAGCGAGCGCAGGGCCGCGTCGACCGTCTCGATCTCGGTGACCCAGACCGGGACTCCGGCCGCGCGCAGTTTCTCGACGTCATGCCGCCGGTTTTCCTCGCGGTTGGCCACCACGAGGTCGGGGCCGAGCGCGATGATGGCCGCGCGGTTGGGGTTCTTCGTGCCGCGGACCCGCGGCACGTCGAGGCCGGCCGGGTGGGTGCACCAGTCGGTGGCGCCGGCCAGCCGGCCGGGAACGGTGACGGCGAGGGCCTCGGTCAGCGACGGGACCAGGGAGACGATCCGCTGCGGCGGGCTGGCCAGGCTGAGGGGATGTCCGAGGTCATCGCGCAGTATCGGCATGTGCCCGTCCCGGTGCGCCCGTCCTGCTTCGGCGGTCAGGTGAAGTCCCCCGCCTCGCGGCGCAGGTCGCGGAGCACCGAGAACAGCGTCCTGAGCAGGTGGCCCGGCAGCCCGGGCTGGGTGAACAGGTCCGCGTTGAGATGCTTGGTGGCCTCGGCGGCTAGCTCGCGACCCTGGCCGGTGATCTGGATAAGCGCCGACCGGCCGTCGCCGGGATGCGGTTCGCGCCGGACAAGCCCGGCCTTCTCGAGCCTTTGCACCGCGTTGGTGACGCTGGTCGGGTGCACCTGGAGCAGCGCCCCGGCCCGGGCCATCGGCAGGGTGCCGTGCCTGGTGAAGGACAGCAGGGTGAGCAGTTCGTAGCGGGCGAAGCTCAGCCCGAGCGGCCGCAGGATGGCCTCGGCACGGGCGAGCATGATCGCCTGAGCGCGCATCACCGACGTGACGGCGGCCATGCCGTCCGCGGCGTCATCCCAGCCGTGGGCCCGCCACTGCCGGGCGGCCTCTTCGATCGGGTCGAACGCCAGCGGAGCGGTCATCACAGCGTCCCTTGCATTTGTGCGGGCCGACGCATCCCAGGCTACTGCGCCTGGCCGATCTGTCACCGGTTCACACGTTGCGCCGGTACTGGCCGCCGACCTGGAAGAAGGCGTCGCTGATCTGCCCGAGCGAGCAGTGCCGGACGGCGTCCATCAAGGCGGCGAAGACGTTGCCGCCGCCGATGGCGGCGGCCCGCAGCCCGGCGATCGCCTCGGGCGCGGTCTGCGCGTGCCGCGCGTGAAAATCGGCGAGCCGGTCAAGCTGAGACTGCTTTTCCGCCTCGGTGGCGCGGGCGAGTTCCACCGGCTTCGCCGGTGCCTCGTCGCGGTGCGGGTCACGGAAGGTGTTGACGCCGATGATGGGCAGGCTGCCGTCGTGCTTGCGCTGTTCGTAGAGCATCGACTCGTCCTGGATCCGCCCGCGCTGGTAGCCGGTCTCCATCGCGCCGAGCACGCCGCCGCGCTCGGCCAGCCGGTCGAATTCCGCCAGCACGGCCTCCTCGACCAGGTCGGTGAGCTGCTCGATGACGTACGAGCCCTGCAGCGGGTTCTCGTTGCCCGCCAGGCCCCATTCCTTGTCGATGATCATCTGGATGGCGAGCGCGCGGCGGACCGAGTGCTCGCTCGGGGTCGTGACCGCCTCGTCGAAGGCGTTGGTGTGCAGGCTGTTGCAGTTGTCGTAGATCGCGCACAGGGCCTGCAGCGTGGTGCGGATGTCGTTGAAGTCCATCTCCTGGGCGTGCAGCGACCGGCCCGAGGTCTGCACGTGGTACTTCAGCTTCTGCGCCCGCTCGTCCGCGCCGTACCGCTCCTTCATCGCCACGGCCCAGATCCGCCGCGCGACCCGGCCGATGACGGAGTACTCCGCGTCCAGGCCGTTGGAGAAGAAGAACGACAGGTTCGGCGCGAAGTCGTCGATGTCCATGCCGCGGGACAGGTACGCCTCGACGTAGGTGAAGCCGTTGGCGAGGGTGAACGCCAGCTGGCTGATCGGGTTGGCCCCGGCCTCGGCGATGTGGTAGCCGGAGATCGACACCGAGTAGAAGTTCCGCACCTGGTGGTCGATGAAGTACTGCTGGATGTCGCCCATGCACCGCAGCGCGAAATCGGTGGAGAAGATGCAGGTGTTCTGGCCCTGGTCTTCCTTGAGGATGTCGGCCTGCACCGTGCCGCGGACGTTGCGCAGCACCCAGGACCGGATCTCGCGGGTCTCCGCCTCGTCGGGTTCGCGGCCGCGGGACTCGCGGAAGGCCTCAAGCCGCTGGTCGATGGCGGCGAGAAGGAACATCGCCAGGATGGCCGGGGCCGGGCCGTTGATCGTCATCGAGACCGACGTCGTCGGGGCGCACAGGTCGAACCCGGAGTACAGGACCTTCATGTCCTCGAGGGTGGCGATGGACACCCCGGACGTGCCGACCTTGCCGTAGATGTCCGGGCGCACGTCCGGGTCGCGGCCGTAGAGCGTCACCGAGTCGAACGCCGTGGACAGCCGGGTCGCGTCGCTGCCCAGGGACAGCAGCTGGAAGCGCCGGTTGGTGCGGAACGCGTCGCCCTCCCCGGCGAACATCCGGGCCGGCGCCTCGCCCTCCCGCTTGAACGGGAATACGCCCGCCGTGAACGGGAAGAAGCCCGGCAGGTTCTCCGCGCGCAGGAACCGCACCAGCTCCGCGTCGTCGGTGGTCCGCGGCAGCGCGACCCGGGGCACCTTGGACCCGGACAGCGTCTCCCGGGTCAGCGGGGTGCGGATTTCCTTGCCGCGCACGGCGTAGACGAACTCGTCGCCGGAGTAGTCCTCGACCCGCGACGGCCACTGCTCGAGCAGGTCGCGGACGTCGGCCCCCAGCTCGCCGTCGGCGGCGGCGAGGAGCTTGCGGACGGGCTCGGCTCCCTCGTCCTCGCCCAGCAGGTCGGCCGCGGTGCTCAGGTGCTGGCGGCGGCGGGCGATCTCCGCCTGCTGCCGGGTGATCCGGTGGTAGCCGCGCACGGCGTCGGCGATGTCGGCGAGGTAGCGGCTGCGGGCGGACGGGACGACGCTGCTGAGGCCGGTCGAGGTCTTGACGTCGACCTGCGGGAGCACGCCCCCGCCCGCGGCCAGCCCCCGTTCAGCCAGCAGGGCCTTGAGGTGCTGGTACAGCGCGGTGACCCCGTCGTCGTTGAACCGGGCGGCGCTGGTGCCGAACACGGGCATGTCCTCCCAGCGGGCGCCGAACGCCGCGCGGTTGCGGACCAGCTGCCTGGCAACGTCGCGGCGGGCGTCCTCGGCTCCCCGGCGCTCGAACTTATTGACGGCCACGACATCGGCGAAGTCGAGCATGTCGATCTTCTCCAGCTGGGAGGCGGCGCCGAATTCCGGCGTCATCACGTACAGCGAGACGTCGCTGAACGGGACGATCGCCGCGTCGCCCTGCCCGATGCCCGGCGTCTCGACGATCACCAGGTCGAACCCCGCCGCCTTGACCGCCGTCAGGATGTCCTCGAACCGCCCGGGCAGCTGCGCCTCCGCCGTGCGGGTGGCAAGCGACCGGAAGAACGTCCGCTTCGGGTCCCCGCTGTCCAGGGCGTTCATCCGGATCCGGTCGCCCAGCAGGGCGCCGCCGCCGCGCCGGCGGGTCGGGTCGATAGCGACCACCGCGATGCGCAGCTTGTCCTCCAGGTCGAGGCGGAACCGCCGCACCAGCTCGTCGGTCAGCGACGACTTGCCTGAGCCACCGGTGCCGGTGATGCCGAGCACCGGCACCGGCCGGGTCGGCAGCGCGGCGCGCAGGCCCTGCGCCAGGCCTGGTGACCGGCCGGCCTCCAGGACCGTGATCGCTCGCGCCAGGGCAGCGGAGCTGCCGCTGAGTACGGCGTCCAGCGTCGGCTCATCCGCGCACAGGTCGACGTCGCATTCCGCGATGAGCCTGTTGATCATGCCGGGCAGCCCCAGCCGCTGCCCGTCCTCCGGCACGAAGATGGTCACCCCGCGGCCGGCCAGCACGGCAACCTCTTCGGGCACGATGACGCCGCCGCCGCCCCCGTACACCTTGACGTGACCGGCGCCGAGCTCGGCTAGGCGCTGTACCAGGTAGCTGAAGTACTCGACGTGACCGCCCTGGTACGACGACAGGGCGATGCCCTGGACATCTTCCTCGATCGCCGTGTTGGCCACCGTCTCGACACTGCGGTCGTGCCCGAGATGGACCACCTCCGCACCCTGGCTCTGCAGCACCCGGCGCATGATGTTGATCGCCGCGTCGTGCCCGTCGAACAGGCTCGCGGCGGTGACGAACCGCACGGGGTAGACCGGCACATGGAGCGCCGGGGAGTCAGCGGGCACGGTGGCCTCCGCTCTAGCCGCAGGCGAAGGGCCCCAGCCCAGCCGCGGCCCAGGAAATACTAGGAAGTCCTACTATCGTAGCGCCAATATAGTAGGACGTCCAAGTAAATCGGCCGGGCGTCCAGGTACAGTCGGTGTGGTGCGGCAGCGGGCATGGCTGAGCTGGTCGAGCGGCAAGGACAGCGCGATGGCGCTGCACGAGGTCCGCTCCGCCGGCGAGATCGACGTCATCGGGCTGCTGACCACCGTGAACACGGCCACCGGGCGGGTCGCCATGCACGACGTCCGCCGGGTGCTGCTCGAGGCCCAGGCCGCCGCGCTCGGCCTGCCGCTGCACATCGTCGAGCTCCCGTGGCCGTGCCCGAACCCGGTCTACGAACAGCAGATGTCCGCGGCCCTGGAGGCCGCCCGGCAGCAGGAGGTCAGCCGGATCGTCTACGGCGACCTGTTCCTCCAGGACATCCGCGCCTACCGCGAGGCATCACTCGCGGGCACCGGACTGACTCCCGTCTTCCCGCTGTGGCACCGGCCGACAGCCGAACTCGCCCGCGAGATCCTGGCCTGCGGCATCCGCGCCGTCATCACCTGCGTCGACCCGTCCCAGGCGCCGGCGGCCATCGCCGGACTCCGGTATGACCAGGCGCTACTGCGCACGCTGCCCGCCACCATCGACCCGTGCGGCGAGAACGGCGAGTTTCACACCTTCGCCACCGACGGCCCGGGCTTCAGCCGCCCGGTCGAGGTGACCATCGGCGCCAGCGCCGAGCGTGACGGCTTCGTCTTCACCGACATCCGGCCCGGGCTCGGCGCGGAGCCCGGGCTGTGCGCGGCCTGCCGGCACGCGAAGCTCAACGAAACGCGCCGGGGCACCGTCTATCTCCGGTGCACGCGCGCCGAATGGGACCCCGCGCTTCCCCGCTATCCGCGTCTGCCCGTCACCAAGTGCGCTGGATTCGAGCAGTAGCCCGGATAGTGAAACCTGTGGGCCGGATGGTGGAACAGCCGTCGGCGGCCGGGTTACCGTCGAAGTGTGCTGGTTCAGCCGTCCAGCCAGGGCGGTTGCCGCATCCCTCCTGCCGCCCTGGCTTTCGCCGGGGCGTCACCGCGTATCGCGTGTCGCGGCCCGCCGACGACGGGCGGCGATGACCGCCGCGGCGGCCAGGCCGGCCGCGATCGTGGCTGCCGCGGAGGCCAGCAGGGTTTCCTGCGGGCCGAGCCACGCGGTGAGCGGCCCGCCGAGCGCGGTGCCGAGCGGGGCCGCGAGCACCGTCAGCGCGCCGCGGGCGGCCAGGACCTGGGACAGCATCTGCGGGGGGCTTTCCCGCTGGAACAAGGTCGCCGACAGGGCCGGGTAAGGCGCGTAAAGCAGGCCGCCAGCGGCGAAGCAGGCCAGGGCGGGAGCCGGGAGCCGCAGCAGGCCCAGCGGGGCGAGCGCGGCACCCCACCCGATCACCGCCGCGACCAGGGCCGGCCACAGCGGAAGGCGGCGGGCCAGCCCGGCGGTGATGCTGCCGGCGGTCGCCCCGACGCCGAACACCGTCCAGAACAGGCCCAGCAGCCCGGCGCTGCCGTGCAGCGGGCCTGTCACATAGAGCGGCAGTGCCACCTCGACCGGCCCGTAGAGGAAGAAGTAGACCACTGTCAGCGCGAGCAGCCCCGCCAGCGCCGGACGGCGGGCGATCACCGCCAGCCCCCGCACCCGGCCCGGCTCGCCGGCATCCGCTGGCCCGGCCGCGGGCGCGGGGCCCCTCGCCGTAGCCGCCGCCACGGCGAGAACGGCGAAGGAGGCGGCGTCGACGGTGACCGGCAGCGCCGGCCCGGCCGCCACCGCCAGCCCGGCCAGCAGCGGGCCGATCACGTAGGCGGCCATCCCGAAGCCGGACAGCAGCGCGTTCCCCGCAGTCCGCGACTGAGGCGGCAGGTGCTCGGCGACCAGCGTGTACTGGCCCGACAGGCCCCAGGCATGCAGCAGCGACGACGCCGCCAGCAGCCCCACGTACGACCCGGCGTGCAAGGCCCCGAGGGCATAAAGCAGCGGGATCACGCCAAGGGCCACCGCGCGCAGCGCCGAGTCGGCCGCGACCAGGTGCCTGCCGCCCAGCCCGCGCAGCGGCCTGGCCAGCAGCACCGCCCCCGCCGCGCCCGGCAGCGTGTAGGCGGCGACCGCCACGCCCACCAGCAGGCTGCGGTCACCCGGCGGCGCGATCCGGATCGCCAGCCACGCCACCCCCACCGCGCTCATCCCGTCCCCGACGGCCGACACCGCGAACGCCGACAGCAGCCGACGCAGCACCGGGCTGGCGAAGACGGGGGCATACGCCGACGCGTGCCAGCGCCGCCTGACCGCGCCGCCCGCGGCGATAACTCCTAGTCCCACGGAATGCGATACTGGGCCTTCAAGCGCGCTTTAAGTCAAGGGAGCCGCCGTGCGCAGGACCGGACTGCGGATCGGGGAACTAGCCGCGCAGGTGCACCTGCGCCCTTCCGCGCTGCGCTACTACGAGCAGGCCGGCCTGATCCCGTTCCCGCCCCGGGCCAGCGACGGAACCCGCCGCTACCCGCCCTCGACCATCCGGCGCATCGCGCTGATCAAGATGGCCCAGCGCGCCGGGTTCGGCATAGCCGACATCCGCGACCTGCTCGCCACCAGCACCGGCCGCCCCTCAGCCACCCGCCAGTGGCGCGAACTCGCCACCCGCAAGCTCCCCCAGATCGACGCCATCATCAGCGACCTGACCGAACTGCGCGCCGTCATCGCCGCCTGCCTCGACTGCGGCTGCATGGACTTCGAGAACTGCCAGCTCCTCACCAACCCCGCAGCCCCTACAGGCTGACCAGCAGCAGGCGCCACCTCAACCCCGGGCCTGCCAGGAAACCGCCCACAACCTCGATGTCCCCCCGCGCCGACACGCAGCCGCATGCCCGAGCCAACCAACCTGGCGGCAAGGGCGCCATCATGGCCAGGTACCTGCAAAAGCTGGCCAGCTATCCTGCAAAGTCACATCGGGCCAGGTGCGCAGGGGATTCGGCCGGCTCCCCAGCGTGTCACCGCAGCAGGAACGCCGCTACTTCGCGGTCACCGTCAGGCTGCAGGTGTTCCTCAACCTCGTGCCCGACCACGTGATCGCGCACCGCATGTTCCCGCTCGCCGCGGACCGGACGACGGTGGTGTGCGACTGGCTGTTCGACGCATCGGTGATCGAGGCAGGCCAGGACACCTCGCCCTCGGTGGAGCTGTTCGACCGGGTCAACCGCCAGGACTTCCGCGCCTGCGAGCTGACCCAGCTGTCGATGGGCTCGCGCGCCTACTCCGGCGGCGGCGTGCTGGTCCCCAGCGAGCACCACATCGCGCAGTTCCACGACTGGGTAACAGAGCTCGTCTGACCGCGAACGACCGTAGCCAGCGCAGCCGCCGCCGTCAGCAGGGCACCTTTATTTATCCGAACGATCCGTGGTGCGTGCCCCCGCGAACAAGCCGGCTCGCCCGAGCCTGCCTCGCGGCGCGGGCGCGCGGCCACGCACACCGCGTCCGTCGCGGTACCCGTCCCGGGAAAGCCCGCGTCGAGCACCGCCTGCGTCTTGGCCTCGGTCACGGTCATGACGGCGTTCACCAGGGCCGCGTCGCTCAGCGGTACC
>JASHTQ010000322.1 GCA_030040475.1 Streptosporangiaceae bacterium | reverse complement strand
GCCGCGGGCCTGGCTCCCGCCGTTGACCAAGGTGGCCACCTCGATGCAGCTGTTACCGTCTCCGCTGTGGCTGGACTTCCGCCAGCCGGCGAACTTGCCCTCGTTCATCTCAGTTGCTCCGTCCGCTGCCTGGCCCGCCCGCGGCATGGTCGATGAGAGTAGTGATAGCCCCGGTCGCCGGGCGCGCTCTCAGCACGAAACGGTCGCGCAGCGTACACGGGAGTTGATCATCCATAACTTTAGGACAGCCCTTGCCCCTGAACTGTCTCAAACCTTGCACGTTCAAGAGTATCGAAATGAGTCCTCATCTTGTACCCAGATTTCCGACAGTCATGTCCGCCGCCAGGCCGATCCCTGGCCAGTCATGTCTGGCGGGCGCCCCCGTCCGGCCAGGGCCGGCCTCGCGGGCCGGCAAGCCTTCTGTAATCTCGTGGGGCCGGCCCGCTCTTGCCGGGGCGCGGAGCACTGAAAGATACTGAGAACGTTTGTCGATCTCGTACCGTACGGATAGCCGCCTGGAGGGACGACGTAGTGACCAACAGTGGGCCCGCGGGGAGCGCCGAGCCGCCCGAGATCGACATCTCCGTGCCGCATGTGGCGCGTATCTACGACTACCTGCTCGGCGGCAAGGCCAACTTCAAGGTCGACAGGGACGCCGCCGACCGCGCCTACGCGTCTTTCCCCGGCGGGATCGACGGCGTGCGCGCCGACGTCCGCGCCCAGCGGGCGGTGCTCGGGCGGATGGTGCGGTACCTGGTGCGGGACGCCGGAATCAGGCAGTTCCTCGACATCGGCACCGGCATCCCGACCGAGAACAACGTGCACCAGGTGGCGCAGGCGGAGGCGGCGGACGCGCGGGTCGTGTACGTGGACAAGGACCCGATCGTGCTGGCGCACGCGCACCGGTTGCTGCGCAGCACGCCGCAGGGCGCCACCAGCTATATCTACGGGAACCTGGCCGAGCCGGGACCGATCCTGGAGGCCGCACGGCAGACGCTGGACTTCTCCCAGCCGATCGCCGTGATGCTGTTCGGCATCCTGCACTTCTTCAGCGACGCCGACGACCCGCGCGGCCTGCTTGACCAGTTCATGGCGCCGCTCGCGCCCGGGAGTTACCTGGCGATCTCGCACCTGGCCAGCGATGTGCACAGCGAAGAGCTTGACGAGACGTTCCGGAAGCTCACCGAGGCGATGCGCGAGTCGGTCATCCTGCGCAGCCATGACGAGGTGGTCCGGCTGTTCGGCGGCCTTGAGCTAGTGGAGCCCGGGGTGGTGCAGATCGCACGGTGGCGGCCCGACCCGGGAAGCCCGCCGCCGCCCGAGTCGATGGCCTGGTCCGGCCTGGCCCGCAAGGCGAGCTGAGGACGGGGATTCTCTGCACCGATCTCGTTGCGGATGTACCGATAGATACTTAGGATGTTTCTAGTTTCTGTGCTGAACAGTTGCTACTGCAGCTCACTGTCATGGTCGGTACCTACGCGGGTCGCAAAGGATGGCGAGTGCCCAGATCGCTGCCGAATGTCGCGGCCGGTTATCCCGTGTCGCCCCAGCATGCGGGCGAGATCCTGGGAATTCCCCACCGGCTGGTCATCGCGGGGCGGCCCGAGCAGGTCAGTGCCGCGCGCG
Source organism: Streptosporangiaceae bacterium (assembly GCA_030040475.1). The sequence goes on along the minus strand of JASHTQ010000322.1, from coordinate 3,115 downwards.
CCTTCATCAGGCAGGTGCTCGGCGGGGATCATTCCGGCGTGGAGCGGGTGACCCTGCTGACATCCGAACTCGTCACCAACAGCGTCCGGCACAGCGACTCGCGGCACGAGGGCGGAACGGTCACGATCACGGTGACGGCCGCGCCCGACCGCATCCGGGTCGAGGTCGTCGACGACGGCGGCCCGACGGTGCCCACCGTGCGCTCCGGCGACGACCTGACAGAAAACGGCCGCGGCCTGCGCCTCGTCGAGGCCTACGCGCTGGCCTGGAACTACCGGCGGAGCACCGCGGGCACCCACACCTGGTTCGAATGCCTGCCCGAGCCCCTGGCCTTACTCCGGGCCTGCCCGCGCCGTCGGCCTGGACCGCGCCGCGGACCTAGGGAGCCGAAGGAGCGCCGCCGACCGGATCAATACGCTGCCGCCTGAAGCCCGGCAGCAGCCTGGCCAGCAGCAACGCCCCCGCGATGCAGGCCACGCCGCCGGAGACGATCGAGACGGTGTCGCCGAAGGCGGACGCCACCGCCCCCGCCTCCACGTCCCCGATCCGCGGCCCGCCGGTGACCACGGCGCTCTGCAGTCCCGATAGCCGCCCGCGCAGCGCGTCGGGCACCGAGAGCTGGACGATCGTGCTCCGGAACACCGCCGAGATCACGTCGGCGCCACCCGCGATCGCCAGCAGCACGAGCGCCGCGGGCAGCCAGTGCACCAGCCCGAAGCAGGTGATCGCCGCCCCCCACGTGATGACCGCGCAGATGACCGCGAGGCCCTGGCGCTGGATCCGGCTGACCCAGCCGGTGGTGAGCGCGCCGAGCAGGGCGCCCGCGCCCGGCGCGGCGTACAGGAAGCCGAGCGTCCTTGCCCCGCCGCCGAACAGGGTGGTCGCCAGCGCCGGGAACAGCGCCCGCGGCATGCCGAACACCATGGCGTTGATGTCGATCAGGTACGCGCCTTGCAGGGCCTGCCGCCCGCGGACGAAGCTGAGCCCCTCGACGATCGAGCGCAGGCCAGGCCGGTGGCCTGCCGTCCCGGCCTGCGGCTGCGGCGACATCAGGAACGCGGCGAGCAGCGCCACCCCGAAGCTCGCCACGTCCATCCAGTACACGAAGCGGACCCCGGCCCCGGCCAGCAGCAGCCCGGCTATCGCGGGGCCAATCACGAGCCCGAACTGGAACAGCGCCTGGAAGATGGCGTTGGCGCTGGACACCATGGTTCGGCCGACGATGTTCGGCACGATGGCGCCGCGCGCGGAGTCGTCGATCCCGCTGAACCCGGCGGCCAGCGCCGGGAGCGCGAACAGCGGCCACAGCGCGGGCCCGAGATCCGCGTTGACCGCCAGGCCCGCGCTGCACGCGGCCATCAGGACCTGCGCGATCATCAGCAGGCGGCGCCGGTCGAAGGCATCCACCAGCGACCCGCCGAGCAGCGATCCGGCGATCAGCGGGACAAGCTGTGCCAGCGAGACAAGCCCGACATCGAGCGAGGAGCGGGTCAGCTGGTAGACCTGGTAGGGCACCGCGACCGTGGTCAGCTGGGAGCCGAGCACGGACACGAGCTCGCCGGCGACCAGGCGCCGCAGGTCGCGGGACCGCCGCACCGGCGTCAGGTCGATGAGCAGCCGCCGCCCAGCCGAGGCAGCCGGGGCGGGGGCGGGCGGCTCATCGCGCTGACCCACAGCGTTTCCTCCCCGAAAGCCGGCCGCGACGGCGGACACAATGAAAATGACTGACGGTCACCCAGTTTAGGTAGCATACCTGAGATGACGTCCCTTCCGGAAAGAGACCGGGCATGACCAGGACCAAGCCCGCCGAGCAGCGCCGCGCCGACCTGCTGGCGGCCGGCCGTGAGCTGTTCCTCGCCCGGGGGATCGCGGCGACCTCGCTCGACGACATCACGAGCGCGGCCGGCGTCTCCAAGGGCCTGTTCTACCTGTACTTCCGCTCCAAGGAAGACCTGGTGCTCGCGCTGCAGGAGCAGTTCTCCAGGCAGTTTGCCGAACGCGTCAGGGCGGCCGCGGCGGCCAGCCCCGACTGGGCGGCCAAGCTGGACGCCTGCGTCCTGGCCAGCTTCGAGTGCTACCGGGACCTCCACGACCTGCACGAAGTCCTGTTCCACCACCCGAGCCACCCGGGCCACCCGGGCCACCCGGGCCACCCGAGCCACCCGGGCGCGGGCAGGCACGGCCGCGACCCTGCCCACGAACCCGCCCACGCGCTGCTCGCGCAGGTCATCGCCGACCTGCTCGCGGATGGCACCGCCGCGGGCGCCTTCGACGTCGAGGATCCGCAGACGACCGCCATCTTGTGCTACGCGAGCATGCACGCCTTCGGCGAAGGGTTCACCGGCCGCGGCGGGCCGGACGACGCCCGCCTGGTCCGGGCCACCCGTGAACTCTTCCGGCGCGCGGCCGGGGTTCTCATCCGCTGAGGGCAGCCGGGGACGGGAGAATAAGCGGGCAGCCACGGCGGTGCCCCACCGCGGGGCGAGCATGACCGATCATTACCATTCTGCTTCCGAACACGGGATAATAGGGCGACCGATAGAAACGATTGTTGCTTGCCGGTTCCGCCGCGGGCGCCGAGCCTGGCGTGAGCAGTGCCTCGGAGGGCCGCGCGAGGACCGTGTTGGGTCCGGAGGAAGGGGATGGGAAATGGCGGCGATGAAGCCGCGGACGGGCGACGGTCCGCTTGAGGTCACCAAGGAGGGGCGCGGCATCGTCATGCGCGTCCCGCTTGAGGGCGGCGGCCGGCTGGTTGTTGAGCTGACGGCTGATGAGGCGGCTAAGCTTGGCGACGCCCTGCTGTCCGTAGTTGGATGACCCCGCCGAACCCCTATTGCTCGCCCCGCTTGACCGCGGCGAGCAGGCCATCGCCCAGCGGCAGCAGCACAGGGACGAGGCGGTCGTCGTCCCGCACCAGGTTGACCAGAGGCAAATCGTCCGGGACGGCGTCCCGCTCCGCAGAGCTGTTATTGAAGGCAACGATGCCGCCGGGCCGCAGCAGCCGCAGGGCCGCGGCCAGGTAGTCCGGATAGTCGCGCACATCAGCGTCGCAGAACACCATGTCATACGCGCCGTCGGACAGCCTGGGCAGCACGTCGAGCGCGCGGCCGAGGAT
>JASHTQ010000321.1 GCA_030040475.1 Streptosporangiaceae bacterium | reverse complement strand
GTTGGCGGTGAGATGGGTAAGCGCGGCGACCTCGGCCTGGACCAGGTAGCCGGCCGCATGCGGCAGGCGCAAGGCGACGTCGTAAACGCTGGCGTGCTTCCTGTGCACCGCGCCGAACCCGTCGCAGACGTACAGGTCGGCCAGGGCGGCCAGCTGGTCGGCGAACAGGCCGCGCTGCGCGTCGTCCTTGCTGGTCTCCCCCTCGTTGAACCTCAGGTTTTCCAGCACCACCACGTCACCGGGGCGGAGGCCGGCGACCGCCGCCCCGGCCGCGGGCCCGGTGGTGTCGGCGGCGAACCCGACCCGCTGGCCGAGCAGCTCGCCCAGCCGGACGGCGACCGGCGCCAGCGAGTACCTGGGATCCGGCTGGCCGGCCGGGCGGCCCAGGTGGGCGCATACGATCACCTTGGCGCCGCGGCCGGCCAGCGCGGCCAGCGTGGGCAAGCTGGCCCGGATCCGGCCGTCGTCCGCGACCCTGCCGTAGTCCGCGACCTGGCCGCCGTCCGCGACCTGGCCGCCGGCGAGCGGCACGTTCAGGTCGGCGCGGACCAGCACGCGCAGGCCCGTGACCGCGAAGTCATCGATGGTCTTCATCATCACGCTATCTCCTCCACGTGGACACCCGGAGTTCCCGGGCTCCACTGCCCAGCCTGTGGCGAGCGGAGCCGCGCGGGTCAGGGCCGTTGGCCGTTGCGATCAGGGACCTTGGTCCGCGACGTCAGGTCGAGCGGCGTCTCGGGGTCCGCTTGCGGGGCGGGGTCCGGCGCGGGGCGCGGGGCGGGGTCCGGCGCGGGGTGCGCAGCGGCTCCCTGGGCGGCGGTATCCGCGGCGGGCTAGGGCGGGCCGCGCAAGGCCCAGGCCAGTGCGACGGCGAGCAGCCCGCCCGCGAGCGGGCCTGCCAGGTAGATCCACACGCCGTGCAGGTCGCCGCTGACCAGCGCGGGTCCCAGGCTCCTCGCCGGGTTCATGGATGCGCCGCTTACCGGGCTGGCCCACAGGCCGGAAAGGGCGATGTAGCCGCCGACGGCGATGGCCGCGTTATGGCCGACGTTGCGGGCGCCCGAGGCGGTGCCGAGGATCACGGTCATCAGGCCGAACGTCAGGACGATCTCCATCACCAGGGCCGGGCCGATACCGATTCGCGGCCCAGGGAACGTGCCGCCGAGCCGGCCCGCGGTGCCGAACAACGACCGCAGCAGCGCGGCGGCGAGCACGGCCCCGACCAGCTGCGCGAGCACATATCCGGGGACCCGCCACCACGGGAAGTGGCCGCGAGCCGCGAACGCGACCGTGACCGCCGGGTTCAGGTGGGCACCAGAGGTCTCGCCGATCGTGTAGATCAGTGCGAGCACCATGATCCCCGGCGCGGTTACCGCCGCGGCCCGGCCCACCTGGCCATGGCTCACCGCGTTCACCACCCCGGCGCCGGCGGCGGTGAGCACGAGGAAGAACGTGCCGCCCGTCTCGGCGAGCAGCCGCCGCCACTCCAGCCGGGCGTCGGCGAACGCCGCGGCACCCGCGGCGTTCGCGGACTGGGTCCGGCCCGGGAACTGCGGCACGCTATCCATCGGCTGGGGCTACCACTCTGCCCAGGTGGCGGCCACCGCGGAGGGAACGACGGCGACCGGGCCGCGGGCGTGGTCCAAGACCGCGTGCTGGATCGTGCCGATGCCCGCCCCCGCGCCGCCTACGCCGTCATGCCGGCCAACGACCACGAGGTCCGCGCGGGCCGAATAGCTGGCCAGCACCCTGGCCGGATGGCCGCGGATGATGTCATGACGCACGCGCACGCCCGGGTACTTGTCCTGCCATTCCTTCAGCACGACCGCCAGGTCGCGCGCGGCATCGGCAGCGACCTGCTCGGCGTCAGCCGGGCAGAACTCGGCGTCCCCGCCCGCGACCGGAAGGCGGAGGCTGGCAGGGATCCCGGACCAGGCGTGCACGACGATCAGGTCCGCGCCGCGCATCGCCGCCTCGGCGAACGCGAACGCCAGCGGCGCGCCGGACTCCTGCGGGTCGCGGACGCCGACGGCGATCTCCCGGTGCACGGCACCGGTCTCCTGCCGGGCCACCACCACAGGGCACGGGGCGTGCATGGCGACGTACCTGCTCACCGAGCCGAGGACCATCGCCGCGAACCCGCCCGCGCCGCGAGCACCCACCACGAGCAGGGACGCGTCCCAGCCGCTTCCGGCCACCGCCAGCGCGGGCGGCCCGGAGAGCAGGCAGGCCTCGACGAGCAGTCCGGGGGACACGGTCTCGGAGCGGAGCATCGCTGCGTCAAGCGCCCGTTCGGATACCGCCCGCAGCGCGCTGGCGACCTCGGCCGGCGAGGCGTGGTAGGCGTGCACCCGCGGCGTCGGCAGCGGCGCGGACACGATCCGCAGCGATGCCGAACGCCGCTGCGCCTCCAGCGCCGCCCACTCCGTGGCCAGCAGCGACTCCTCCGAGCCGTCGACGCCCACGACAATCGGCTTGTCGGCCATGACCGGACCTCCTTTATTACCGTCTATTACCGTCCGAATAGGGCCGCCGGCGGTGCGGACCTGGTGATCAGCCTGACCCTGGTGGCCTGCAGCCGGTGCGCGAGCACCCGGGCCACCCGCTGGGTGAGTTCGTAGCCGAGTGCCGGGTCGGACGCGCAACGCGCCCGCACTGCGGACGCATCGAACTCGAAGGCCTGCACCGGCCCTACGGCGATAGCGCCGAAGGCCCACCGGTACGGCGGGAACAACCAGGACCAGCCCACCAGCTCGCCCATGCCGAGAGTCTCGATCACCAGCGGGCCCTGTCCGGGCACCTGCAGGTCGAGGGCGACCTGGCCGGACCTGATCAGCCAGAAGCGACTGGCGTTGCCGCCGTCCTCGAACAGCCGGTGGCGGGCCGGGAAGCTGACCTCCGAGGCTGCCGCCGCGAGGGCGCCGAGCTGCTGCGGCGGCATGCCGTGCAGGAACGGATGAGCGGCCAGGGATGACGTGGCGACCTCGATCATGGGACATCACCGCCAAGGTTGCTTCTTTGCCACACGCTGAGCGTCGTCGCCACCGGCCGCAGCCGCCAGTGCCCGAGGTCACCCCGGGAAAGGACCATGGTCCGTCGTCGCCTCGACGCTCCCGGTGACGGACCAACGTCCCGGCACGGCGGGCTCAAAGGCCACTGCCGGCCAGTCTCCAGCCCGCTCAAGCTGGCAGCTATGCGGACCCTGGGCCCGCATCTGATACCCGATCGACGCGAGGAGGTGAGGCGGCGCCGGCCCACGACAGGCTGCGGCACCGCGAACCCGATGACCGTTACCCATAACAATGAGCCCGGGCAGCCAGGGTGGCCCTCGCCACCCGACCCCGGCGACCTGAGCAAGCGGGTGCTGCGGCGACGCGAGGAGCTGCACCTGAGCAGGCAGCAGATTGCCGCCCGGACGGGGATCAGCCTGCGGTACCTCGAATACCTGGAGCGGTACCCGGCCCGGCCGAGCGCGGTCGCGCTGCGCCGGCTCGCCGCCGTACTGCGCACCACCCCCGCCGCCCTGCTCGGCGCGGGGGCGCAGATGCCGCCGGGACGGTTCCGGCTGGAGCGCGCGCCGGTCATGCAACGGCTCACGGCGGTCGAATGCCGTCGGCTCATCGCGCCTGGCGGCATCGGGCGGATCGCGTTCGGCACGGACAGCGGCCCGGTCGCGCTGCCGGTTAACTTCGCCGCCATGCCGGACGGCTACGTGATCAGGACCGGCGAGGGCGGCGTGATCGAAGGCCACGCCGACGGCCAGGTCGCGCTCGAGGTCGACCGGATCGACGAGGCGCTCCGGCAGGGCTGGAGCGTGCTGGTGCGCGGGCAGGCGCACCGTGTCAGCCATCCCGCCGAGCTGGGCCGGCTGCGCCGGGACACCACGATCTGGCCATGGCCGGGCGGCGACCGCGACGTCTACGTCCGCATCCTGCCCGGCACCATTACCGGCCGTCGCCTGGTCGCGCCGTGATGACCGCGCGCAGTCGAAGGTGGCGGGCGCCCGACGGGACCCGCCACCTCTGTTTCTAAGGGACTACAGCTGGCTGCCGACCAGGGCGGCCAGGTCGACCATCCGGCACGCGTAGCCCCACTCGTTGTCGTACCAGCCGAACGCCTTGACCAGCGTCCCGGACGCCTGGGTCAGCGGCGAGTCGAACACGCAGGACGACGGGTCGCCGATGATGTCGCGGGAGACGATGGCGTCGGTGCAGTACCGCAGGATGCCGGCCAGCGGGGGCTGCGCCGCGGCGGCGGCGAACGCCTCGTTGACCTCGTCCGCGGTGACCGGCCGGCTGAGCACGACGGCGAGGTCGGTCAGGGACCCGTCCTCGACCGGAACCCGGACGGCCACTCCGTCCAGCTTCCCGGCGAGGGCCGGGATGACCTCGCCGGTAGCGCGGGCCGCGCCGGTCGTGGTCGGCACGATGCTGGTCGCGGCCGACCGGGCCCGGCGCAGGTCCTTGTGCGGCCCGTCGAGCAGCATCTGGTCGCCGGTGTAGGCGTGCACCGTGGTCATGAAGCCCTGCACCACGCCGAACGCGTCGTCCAGGACCTTTACCATCGGCGCGACGCAGTTGGTGGTGCAGGACGCGTTCGAGATCACGTCGTGCCGAGCCGGATCGTAGGCGTCGCCGTTGACCCCGAGCACGACCGTGAGATCCACGCCCTTGCCGGGGGCCGAGATCAGCACCTTCCGCGCCCCGCCCTTCAGGTGCAGGGCCGCGCCGTCGCGGGTGCGGAACTTGCCGGTGGACTCGACCACGATGTCGGCGCCGAACCTGGCCCAGTCGATCGCGGCGGGGTCGCGCTCGGACAGCACGGCGATGGGGTTCCCTGCGACGGCAAGGGAGTCCGCCGAGTATTCCACCGGACGGCCGAGCCGGCCGTAGGTCGAGTCGAACTCCAGCAGGTGCGCCATCGTCCGGGCGTCGGTGATGTCGTTGACCGCCACCACCTCCAGATCG